>NZ_CASEZB010000031.1:0-28501 GCF_949292495.1 Candidatus Avelusimicrobium aviculae | reverse complement strand
TCGGCAGTGATAAACGCAGTGGCTTAATTTGGTAAGTTCCATATTGAGATGGTACTAAATATGAAGATTTGGGGATACACACTCCATCCCTCGGGCTTACGCCCGGGGTTTATTGTGAGCAGTAGTTATAAAAAACCCCGCCTTTTGGGCGGGGTTTTATCTGTATTAAAACAGATTAGAAGCGGATGGTGGTACCAAGTTGATACACGGTAGCGTCTTTGGCATCAAATTGGTCTTTCAAGTCGCCGCCCAATTTGGCGTAACCGATACCGGCAAACAGTTCTACGCTTTCGTTATGCTGGTAGGTCGCGGTCAAATCAGCTTCCAGGGTAGCAGCAGCCTGGGCAGTGCGGTCTTGGAAGGCAAAGCCGTCCAAGGCAAAGACCATTTTGTTCCATTTGTAGTCCACACCTACGTTAAAGATGCGGGCATTGTCAATTACATCAGAAGTATTGCCAAGCGGGGTTAAGTATTTACCGGTCACTAAACCCGGCGCATAAGAACCATATTCAGACACAATGCCTTTTTGATATAAGAAAGCCGCGCGAGGAGTAAACGCATCCATATTCAAGGAAGCATCTAACTTCACAAAATACGGGGTATCTTTGCCTTCTTTCACCAAGCGGTTGCCTTGATGGCCGCGGGCAGCTTCTACGCTAAAGCCAAAAGCTTCCGGCATATAGGCCAATTTGGCGCCGTAAAAACCTTGATATTCAGGGGCATTGTCTTCGTCTTTCAACGCATAGCCGTACACTTGGGCTTTCATGGTATCCGTTAAGTTTAAGCGGATATCAGCGCCGTAAATGTTGTATTTGGTGGTCAAAGCCAAATCATCAGTCGTTTTACCAGCCAATAAGGTTACGCTCTTAAAGTCATCGGCATAGGTCAGTTTGGCAGCTTCCAAGCTAAGCGGTTGGGCAGCAATAGCAGCCATATAGCCGCTCTTGGGGCCAAAGTACATGGTCATGCTGTCTTCGTCGCCGTAGAATTGGCGGCCGAGGGTCAGCTCAAAGCAGTCAAACAGGTTAGACAAAACCACATTGGCTTCAGCCAAACGAATTGTATCTTGGTATTCATTTAAGGTGCCGCCAGCTAAAGAGCCATCCCAGTCCGTAGCATACCAGAACTGAACATTGGCTTTGACGTCTTCCGTCAAATCCGCAGACAGGCCCGCCACAACACGGGAACCGGCAGAGGCCGGAAGAGTTCCTCTATTAGCGTCCGCACCGATTACATCAATACGGCCGATAGCTTCTACATTGTCTACAATGGCAGCCCCAGCCGGGAAAGACATTGCCAAGGCTAAAAACAAGCCCAGTAGTTTCTTCATTTAGCTACATCCTCCTTAAGTATTTTTTAAACTACCCTACTCTTTCATTTAAATTAATTTCCATACCGTTTGCAACTTTATTTTTTTTTAAGCTTGACAAGCTTTCCCATAACTGGTATTCTATTTATCCCTTTAATAAAAACTTTATTTTAAAAAGGCGCAAAATGCTTTTTCTCCGTCGTAAAACCCGTTTTAGTTTATCCTAACAAAAAACTCCATTTTTTACCCATCAACAAAAAATCCCGCGTTTGACACGCGGGATTTTTAAGCAAGTTTTCCAAACTTGTTACGCCCACAGAGAAAGCTTTGTTACTTTATCCGTACGGCGCACTTTCGGTTCGCCCACCATTTCCTGAATGTAGGCCTCGCACACGTAAATTTTAGTGCCGGGGAATAAATGCCCGCCGATTACGTTGTAATCTTTCCCCGTCAGCATGGCGTGGGCATGCACCTGGGGACGGTTGTCTTGAATGCTGATGTTGCCCGTCAGGCTTAATAATTCCATCTGCGCGTTGATGATGGTTTTTTCGTAGCGTTTTTTGGTTTGGTCATACCAGCCCAAAGTGGCGTTCTCCACCGAACCTATCACGCTGACAATGCCGCATTTTACCTGGTTGTCGTGGCAAAAATCCGCCAGGGTTTCCAGCAAATCTTTTCCTTTGGGGAGTTTAAAAAGATAAGTTCTTCCGGTTAAATAAGGTTTTTCTTCTGCCATTGTGTTCTCCTCTGCCGCCGGTATTACCAGGCGGAGCTCTCCAAGTCGTTCATGTACGCTTTTATAGCGGCAATTACGCCTGCGGCGTCCATGCCGGCTTCTTTATAAATATTGGCGGCGCCGGCGCTGCCCAAATATCCGCTGTGTTTAAACGGATATAAGGTATGGCGGCGGCCCTTTTCGCTCAGCAGCCAGGCGTGCATGGTGGGCAGGGTAAAATCCGTAAGCCCCATGCCTACGCGGCGCAGGCGGGCGGGAACCAATACTTCCCGTTCTTCTTCCGGCAGGAGTTCAAACAACTCCCGGCTGGATACATACAAAATATTTACGTCCAAATTTTCTTCTTTCAGGCGGGGCAGTACGCCGTCCGTCACCACTTTGCCTATGCCCGCACCCTGTACAAACACGGCCCCGGCGTCCGGCCGTTTGGCGCGGTGCAAATAATAAACCCCTTTTAAACAGGCGCAGGCGGGGTCCATCCCCAAGGCGGCGCGGTCAGCCAGTTTTTGGCTGGGGCGCACCACAAACGGAGCAAACACCGCCGGCCGCAAAGACAAAGATTTGGTCACCAGCGGCCAAATTTCGTCCACTTCCAGCGGGGTGGCGGTAATGCACGCCCCCTGCGGGAAATTATCCTGCAAGAGCTGCAAAGACTGCGGGTCCGCATGGGTGGGGCCGTCCTCGCCCGTAGGCAGGCTGGCGTGCCCGTTAAAAAGTATTAAACTGTTTGTTTTCTGCCCGGCTTCTTTTAAGGCCTGGCAGCCAATGGCGTATAACCGGGCGGCTACGTGCTCAAACGCAACAAACGCCCCGTAAGAAGACGCCACCCCCGCGTGTTTGCCAAACGCGCTGATGCCGCTGCACACGGCGGACATGCCGTCCTCACAAATTCCGCCCGCCGCCAAACTGCGTGAAAGCGGGTTGGAAACCGCATTAAAAAATCCCTTCGCAAACGGCTTGGCCGCGTTGCCCGCGTTGGTAGAGCCGTACAAATCGGCCGAGGCGGTCATTAACGCGCCGTTGCTTTCTTTATTTAAATAGCCCAGCACGTCGCCCAGTACGCCGCGGGTGGTGTGGGAATCGCCGGGGGTAAAGGTAAACGCGGCGGGGGCGTTTTCAGGGTCTTGCCCGGTAAAAAGCACCTGCGCGTCCGGCGCGCCGGGGCGCTCTTTTCTGCCGGCGTTCTCCAGCGCGGACTGGCGTTCTTGCAGCTGCTTGGCCAGCAAAGCGCACAGTTGGGGGTGTTTTTCCAGCCCGCGGCGGAAAGTTTCCAAAAACGCCCAATAGTGTTTTTCAATATTTTCGGGCGTATTATCCCCTTCAAACGCGGGGAATTTTTCCCCAAATTTTTCTTCAAACTCAGCCAACGCCGCGTAAAACTCCGGCGAGCAAAACTTATGCCCGGCCCCGTGCGCCGCCTTCCCCTCCAGGCCGTATTTCCACCCTTTCACCGTGCGGTATACAACGGCGGTGGGCTGGTGGTTGGGAATAGTTTTTAACAGCTCCTGCGCGGCGTGGATTTGGGCAAAGTCCATACCGTCCGCCACAAAAATAACGTTAAAATCGTGAATATAAAACAGTTCACACGGGGTCCACTGGACGTAATCGCCCGGGGTTTTACCGTCGGCGGTTACCTGGTTGGTTTCTATGGAAGCTTCGTTCCAATCCAAATGAAACACCGCGTTTTTAATCTGCGCCGTGGCGGCGGTGGCCAACGCCTCGCTTACGCGCCCTGCGGTAAGGCCGCCCTCCCCCTCTATGATATGCACAACGGGGCCGTTTTCACCATATACATCCGCCGCGGCAATAGCCAGCCCTACGGAGGAACCGTCCCCCACGCCGCTGGCCCCGGTGGTTACACGCACAAACGGGACGGACGGCTCCGGGTGGCCGCCTAAAGGCTTTGCCTGAAATTTAACAAAAAGCGGCGTACCCTGTACTTTATTGTGGCGAAAGCCAAGTAAATCTTCCAAGCGCAGGCGGTTTTTAACGTCTTTAGGCAATAATTCCGGCTTGGCAATGCGGGCGCATTCATCACGCAGAGCCCACAACGCATACATGCCCAGCGCCTTGTGCCCGGCCGCATAGGAAATAATGTCCGCCTCCGGGCGGTTGGGGGAGGCAAGGTCATACGCCATTTCCTTATATATAAGGTGGCTTACAAACCGGCCGCTGGAAATACTCCCCCCCACATGACCGGATGAAGGAACAAAATTAAACATAACCGCCGCCAAAGCGCGGTAGGCCGTGTCTAAGCATTCCAGGGCGTCTTTGGAAGCGGCGTCCAGCGGATACTGCTGCAAATAATCGGTTGCTTCATAATAAGCAGCTCTTTTGCTTGCCAAAGGAAAGGGTTTCATAAATCTCCTATAAAGCCAAATCTGTTTGGGCGACGGCTAAAACCAAAGCCAACGTTTGTTCTATATCCTCTTTAAACTGCACTTCCGTATTGGAATGGATATAGCGGGTGGGAATGGACAGCGCACAGCAGGCCACCCCCGTTTTGGACAAATGGATAGCGCCGGCGTCATTGCCGCCGCGCGGCGCAATGCGAACCTGGTAGCGGATTTGCTTTTCCAAACACAGGCGTTTTAAACTTTCAAAAAGTCCTTCATGGGTGATGGTGCGCGCGTCCAACGCGGTAACGCCCACCCCCTGCCCCAAAGCCGTAATATAATCCTGCGGGGACGTGCCGGGTATATCCGCCGCGCCGGTAGTGTCTACCGCCAGGGCCACATCCGCCTCCACCCCATAGGCCGCCGTTACGGCGCCGCGCAGGCCCACTTCCTCCTGCACGGTAAACACAGCGTAAATATTATAAAACGGGTTTTTGATTTCTTTTAAAAATTCCAGCAACACAAACACGCCGGAGCGGTTATCCAACGATTTGGCGGTAATAAAGCCGGAGCCAAACTCCTCATACTCCCGGCGAAGGGTAACAAAATCCCCCGGCTGTACGCGGGTTTGGGCTTCCGCCCCGCTAAGGCCAACATCTATAAACAAGTCTTTAACGGGCACGGCTTTGCCGCGGTCCGCCTCGGTGGTTACATGGGCGGGGCGCGTGCCGATTACCCCCGCCAACGGCCCGCCGGCCGTATGCACGGTAACGCGTTGGGCAAGCAGGGTGCGCGGGTCAATGCCGCCCACCACCACAAAGCGCAAAAATCCGTCCGCCCCCACATAGTGGACCATCAGGCCCACTTCGTCCATATGGGCGGCCAAAAGTAAATTTTTGGAAGAGGAACCCTTTTTATACACAATCAGGTTGCCTAAAGGGTCTGTTTTTACGTCGTCTGCATATGGGGCAACCTGCTGCTGCACATATTGGCGTACGGCGCTTTCCCGCCCGGAAATACCAGGCAAAGAAGTAAGTGTTTTTAGAATAGAAAAATCCATTTTTATCCTTGAAATCCGGCAATAAAGGTATTTACATTATACTCACAAAAACACATTTTGGCAAGCAATTCACGGGATTAACGGCCACCCCCGTAGTTTTCCCGCTTATTCCATTGCCACAAGACGGAACAAAAATTGTAAAATAATGGGGACAGAATTTATTTTAGGAGGCTGTTCAATGACTGTTTCTTACAAAGACCTCGGTCTGGTAAACACCAGACAGATGTTCAAAGACGCTATGGCCGGCGGTTACGCCATTCCGGCTTATAACTTTAACAATATGGAACAATTGCAGGCTATCGTTACCGCCTGCGTGCAAACCGGCTCCCCGGTGATTTTGCAGGTTTCCAAAGGCGCCCGCCAATACGCCAACGCCACTTTGCTGCGCTGGATGGCCCGCGGCGCGGTGGAAATGATGAAAGAAATCGGCAAACCGGTACCTCTTTGCTTGCACCTGGACCACGGCGATTCCTTTGAATTGTGCAAAGACTGCATTGACAATGGTTTCTCTTCCGTAATGATTGACGGTTCCCACCTGCCGTATGAAGAAAACGTAGCCCTTACCAAAAAAGTGGTGGACTATGCCCACCAGCATGATGTAACCGTAGAAGGCGAATTGGGCGTTTTGGCCGGTATTGAAGACGAAGTTTCCGCCGAACACCACACCTATACGGACCCTGCCCAAGTGGAAGATTTCGTAAAACGCACGGGGGTAGACTCCTTGGCTATTTCCATCGGCACTTCCCACGGGGCTTATAAATTTAAAGTAAAACCCGGCGAAAAATTGCCCGAACTGCGCTTTGACATCTTGGAAGAAGTTTCCAAACGCTTGCCCGGTTTCCCGATTGTGCTACACGGTTCTTCCAGCGTACCGCAATGGGCCGTTAAACAAATTAACGAATACGGCGGCAAATTGGAAGACACCGCCGGTATTCCGGAAGAACAACTGCGCAAGGCCGCCAAATCCGCCGTGTGCAAAATCAATGTGGACAGCGACGGCCGCTTGGTAATGACCGCCACCATCCGCAAAGTATTCGCCACCAAACCGGCCGAATTTGACCCGCGCAAATACTTGGGCCCGGCCCGCGAAGAACTGATTAAAATGTACGCCGAAAAGAACGAAAACGTATTCGGTTCCGCCGGCCGCGTGAAATAAGTTTTTCCAAACGCAAAAAACCCCGCTTTCAAGCGGGGTTTTTTATGCGTTAAAACGCCACGACACAAAACCCCCGTCAGAAAACACTTAGCAACATAGAACATTTCGCCCGCAAGCCGCCCGGCGCAGGATAAGGAGGGACTTGGGCCTCCGAAAGAATTCCCCAATAAAACACCCGTTTTGGAAACAAAAAACCCCGCCGTTTTGCGGCGGGGCTTTTGCGTCAGGAAAAATTATTTTACGATATAACCAAAACGCTCCAGCATTTGCGTATTGTTGCGCCAATCCGGCGTAACGGTTACGGTCAGTTCCAAGCGGTACTTGCGGCCTAAGAATTCCTCTATGCGTTTTTGCGCACTCTTGCGAAGCTGCGCAATCGCCGCGCCGCCTTTGCCGATAATAATGGGCTTTTGGCTTTCCCGCTCCACGTGAATAATGGCGCGGATATAGTTTTTATCGCCCAAATCTTCGGTAAATTTTTCCACTTCTACATAAGTACTGTAAGGAATTTCTTTTTTATACAGCAGAAAAATTTGTTCCCGTATAAACTCCGCCGCGTAAAAACGCTCCCAGCGGTCCGTCCACTGCCCGGGCGGGAAATACGCCGGGCTGACGGGCATAGCCTCAATAACGGCTTGTTTTAATTCATCCACGCCTTTGCCTTGTGCGGCGGATATGCAAAACGCGCGAGAAACGGGCAAATCTTTGCGGGCGGAGTCCTCCAATTCTTTCAGGCGGGAGTCGTCCGGCACTAAATCCGTTTTGTTAATAACTAAAAAAATGGGGCAAAATACTTTTTTTAATTTTTCCACCAACCCGGCGTTTAAATCATACGGGGCGGAGGCGTCCAGCATAAATACCACCAAATCGGCTTCTTCCCCCACGGCGCGGTCCACCGCGTTTACCATGGTTTGCTGCAATTTATAGCGCGGCTGCAAAAAACCGGGGGTATCCACAAATACCACCTGGTAATTATCCTCCTCGCTGATAGCCAAAATATTTTGGCGCGTGGTTTGGGGCTTGCTGGTAACCGGGGACAAAAGCCCCCCCGCCAATTTATTAAGCAGGGTGGATTTACCGGCGTTGGGCAGGCCGGCCAGTACGGCAAAACCGCTTTTAAAGTGTTTTTCAGCCATATATTGTATTGTACCTGTTTTTAGGCGTAACGTAAAATTTTATATACTAAAAATAATGAAAAAAGCGTGGATTTTAACCCTTATTTTCGCTTTGGCGTGCGCCGGATTAAACGCCCAAGCGGCTTTGGAAGAAAAACTGGAGCAAGCCGGCCTAGTGGACGTGGAAACCCTAGCCGCGCCTTTGTTTTTTGATATACGCTACGCCACCACGAATAATTTTACCAAGAAAAAAATTTACGACTCCCCCCGCTGCTACCTTCACAAAGACGCGGCAGAGGCGCTGTTAAAAGCCGTGGAACTGGCCTCCCAAGAAAAAGAACCTTTTACTTTTTGTTTGTGGGATTGTTACCGCCCGCTTTCCGCCCAGAAAAAGCTGTGGCAAGCCGTACCAAACGCCAGCTATGTGGCCCCGCCGGCAAAAGGCTCCCGCCATAACCGGGGCATGGCGGTGGACCTAACCCCGTGCGATTTTGACGGGAACCCCCTTCCCATGCCAACGGAGTTTGACAACTTCACCAAACGCGCCCATATGGATTTTTATAACCTGCCCAAAGACATTTTAACCCGCCGGGAAACCCTTAAAAAAATTATGACCCGCGCCGGATTCACCTACACCCGCACCGAATGGTGGCACTTTGACAAAACCGGCTGGCAAAACAACCACCCCGTGCTGGATATAGACTTGCCCCGCTAAAATCCTCGTCTATACTCCGTCGTAATTTTATATAATATAAGAAGTATGAACACAAACAACACAAACTCCCCCCTAAAAACCCACTTTTTTGTACCCGGTTGTTTAGGTACTTGCTGGTATGGAAATTACCACTATTTAGAACCGTTTACCGGATGTCAGCATGACTGCGTTTATTGCTATGCCAAAGGCAGAAGCGATGTAACCACCCGCCTGGCGGATTTGCATTGCCCATTTACGGACCCGCAAATAGGCATGCCGCGCCAAGAAGCGCTGGCCGCCATGAAAAAAGAAATAGAAGCGGACCCAAAGATACACACCATTAAGCTTTCCCGCTATACGGATATTTTCTGTAAAAAATTTGTGGATGACGGCTATTCTTTAGACGTACTTACCCTGCTGGCTACTCATCCGCAAATCAAACGCATCATTATTACCACCAAAGGCGTGCCGAACGACGCCATTATGGATTTAATACGCAAATACCCGGCTAAATTTTCTTACAGCGCGGCAATTAAACCCCAAGCGGCTATTTGCATGGAAACAAACGTCCCCCCACGGGAGGAACGCATCCGCCGCGCCGCCCAGGCCCAACAGGCGGGCGCACTGGTTACCGTGCATATGGACCCGCTGATTGCCGGCGTGGAAGATACCGAAGAAGTATTGCGCCCGTTTTTGGCTTCTCTCAAAGAAGCGGGGTTAAAACGCGTCATGTTTTCTTACCTGCTGTATGATTACACGATAGCCAAAAATATTGTGGAAAAATTTGGACAGGACTTCTTTTCTAAATTAAAAGAAAATTACCTGCATGATGACAGGCAGCTTCTGCCCAACCAAACGGAAACCACCTACTACGCCTTAAAACACGAAGTAAAACTGGAAAGCATTAAGCGCGTGGCCGCTTTGCTTAAAGAATACGGGTTTGACTTTGTGGTTTGCGGGTTAAAATCTTCCGATAAAGACGACATCGTCTCCGTAAAGAGTTTCTGCCCGGTGTGCAACGGTAAATTCTATGCCTAATAAAGTTTGGATTTTAAACTTGGACGACTTTGTCTTTAAAAGCAAAGCGCTGGACGCATTAAAAAGCCACTCCCTTAAATATATCCAGCTGTTAAAACCGGGGGATTTTTGCGTAGTATCCCCCTTAACAGAGCCGGATAAAGCCTTTGTAAACTACATGGCGCGCATTAAAAAGCTGGAGCATAAAAACTGGATGTTTATGCCCCGGGAGCAAAAAGAAGACGAAAGCTTAATATCCGCCGTTTCGCGCGATGAACACTTAATTTCCAAGCTGCGCAAGCTGTGCAGCATAGGGTATGTCATCATCCCGCTGATGTATACCAAAGAATTTGCGCACCTCAGCTGGCAGTGTGAAAACACCCTGCTTAACAACTCCATCGCCGTACAGGAGGCCAACAACAAACTGGTATTTAAAGAATTATGCAAAAAATTCAATATCACCACCATCGCCCCCGTGTACGAAGCCGGCATGAATAAAATGCCGCGCGTTTTGGCCTTGCTGGACCCGCGGGAAACATACCTGCTGCGCCGCCCGTTTTCCGCCGGGGGGTACGGCAACGTAAAAGGAAAACTGGCCGATTTGCTGCCGCTTATTAAACTGTATCACAAAGAGTCTGACTTTTATTTGGAGCGTTTTAAAGAAATATACAAAACGCTGGGTTCTTTATGCATATTAAAAGATGATGAAATATCTTTTGTAGGCATAGACAGCCAAATTATCCATAAAGAAGCGTGGGAAGGCTGTTCTTTCCCCTTTTCCCGCCTGCCCAAAAAACTGCTGGAGGAAATACGGGAAAAATCCCTCATGCTGGCCAGCTATTACTATGGCAAAGGCGTGCGCGGACAAATTAACTTTGACTGGGCCATCCGCCAAAAAGACGGAGAGCTGAAACTGCGCGCGCTGGAGTGCAACTCCCGCTATAACGGGTTTGGCTTATGCTTAAGGCTGGCGTCCACCGTCTATGGTATAAACCGAAAAGAACTGCATTTTTACTTGGACACCAAAATACGCTTTTCCCCGGATTGGACCACTAAAAAAGTAATTGATGAACTGGAAAAAATAAACGCGGGAGTAACATTCCGCGGCGGGGTGGTGCTTACTTCCGGCGTGAAAAACGGCAAAGCTGGCTTCTGCTTTATTGCCACCAACCGCAAAGACCTGGCAGACCTGCGCCGCAGTTTTAAAACCCATATTACGGGTTTAGCGCAGCGCCCCACCAAAGAAAGGGAATAAAAAACAGCGGGTAATCCGCCCAATCTCAACGGCCGCATGGCGTACCCCATACGGCCGTTTTTACAATTAAGCCGCTATCAATATTCCCCATTAAGAATTTCCTAGGACATTACCCCCGCACACTGTTTAGCGCTTACCATTCGGAAACTTCCGGCCGTTATAAAAAGCTTTACGGCAAACGGGCCTCTTTATCTACTCACACAGCTTGTACCTTCTCCGCCTTCCCAGCACGGGTTTGTAATTTCCCGCCATAACAGCACACAAAACCAAATAAAAACACCCCGGTAAAATTTACCGGGGTGTTGAAATGTAACTGAAAATTTATTCTACTACAACCACGCTGCGTCCGTCTTCTTCCGGGCTGTACGGATCCGGCGTGTTTACGCCGTCCACAATATACAAGAAGCGGTAACGGCCGGGCGCAATGGAAAGGGTGGTTTCCCAATAATTTTTTTTCTTACGCAAAGCTTGGGGTTTTGCCATTGTAAATCCGCTTACAATAGATACTTTTTTCCCTTCCCCGTAATAACGGAACGTCACCCGGCGGTATTTGCTGCTTTTGGGATTGGGCCGCACAATAACGCTTTCTTTCTTTGCTTTTTCCGGGGTTTGCGCTGCGGCAGGCTTCTCAACCGCAACCGGTTCTTCTTCAACCGGTTCTTTGGCAGGATTATTGACGGGAGCTTCCTGCTCTTTTACGGAAGAGACCACTTCTTCTTCCAAGGTTAAAACTTTCCCATCATCAGCCGCGGCTTGTTCTTCTTGGGCGGGCAAAGAGGCCAAAGTTCCGTCCGCCGGAGAGAAAAAACGGGCAGACAAATTTTTATATAAGAAAAATCCGAACACACACAAACAAACAATATCTATAATGATAAGGAAAAGCCACAAATCTTTATTAGCGGCGGCAGGTTTTTGATCTAAATCAAAGTTTTCGTTTTCCATAAAATCCTTTAAAAGCGGGCGAAGGGAATCGAACCCTCGTCTAAAGCTTGGGAAGCTTCCGTTCTACCATTGAACCACGCCCGCATAACAGTGGCGTACATTTATTTTACAAAAGTTTTGAGTAACGTGCAAAAATTTCTTGTCTTATTTTGACAATTTGCCAAATACTATTTCTTCGCTCCTTTGGCTTTTTGCTGTAAAATATTATTTTTACTGTTTAAAGCGTCAACAGCGCCTTGTATTTTAGACATGGCGTCCGCCTCCATGGCTTTTTGATCCCGCGCTTTATCCAAAGCGGCGGCGGCTTCAGAATTTTTTGCCACCTTTTCACGCTCGGCCTGCTGGGCCGCCGTCATACCGCCCATGCCTTCTTCCCCTCCGCCTAATTTTGCGGCTTGTATTCCCCCGGCAGAGGCGCCTTCGGCCGGTTTCACGGCGGAGGCAGGCTCGGACGTGGTCGATTTGTTAGAGGGTTCAGGGGCTAAGCTAAAAGCTTCCTGCATGGCGCTGGCCGCGGAATCCAGCCCCGGGCGCACCGGCCCGGTAGGCGGAGTAAAACGCTGCGAGCTTAATCCTTCCGGAGTAGTGGGGCGGACGGGCCCGGTGGGTTCGGTAAAACGGCCCATACTGTTACCCGGCTGGGTGGTGGGGCGAATTTCCCCCGTAGAAGAGGTGGACGGGCGAGCCGCACCGGAAGGCTGCGTACCCGGGCGAACATTTCCCTGCGGGGCAGTATCAAACGTGGGGCGGTTCATTCCGCCCACCGTATAAGCTCCCGCGCAAACAGAAATCGCCAACGATATCAAAACCCCGCCCAAACGTGATAAATACATAAAATTCTCCTTGAAAAATACTATTTTATTTATAGTATATACTTATGCTTTGGAGTGTCAAGACGTGCCTGATTCGGGAGATTTTTGCTAAACTGTATAATCATGAACAATTTGCCTATTTACGACGTAATTATTGTGGGAGCGGGCGCCAGCGGCCTTATTTGCGCGCTGGAATGCGCGCGCGCCGGTAAAAAAGCGCTTCTGCTGGAAAAAGACGCCCAACCCGGGCGTAAAATTTTAGCCAGCGGAAACGGCCGCTGCAATATAACCAACCGCTTTGTTTCCCCAAAGCACTACCACGCCCCGCAAAAGTTAATAGAGCAAGCGTTAACGGTTTTTCCGTTTGAAAAATGCAAAAATTATTTTGAGGCGTTGGGAATTGCCTTAAGAGAAGAGGAAAACGGACGTTTCTTCCCCGCCACCGGCAAATCCACCGCCGTTTTAGAGCCGCTGAAACTGGCCGTTTCAGAAGCCGGGGCGGAACTTTTAACCGGGCAGGAAGTTACCCGCATAAAAAAAGGAAAACCATTTATTTTATATACCCAAAAGGGAGATTTATTTAAAGCAAACAAAGTGGTTCTGGCATGCGGTTCCTGCGCCTATCCGCAATTAACCGGAACGCAAAGCGGGTATCAATTGGCCCAAAATTTAGGGCACAGCATTATCCCGCCCGCGGCGGCGCTATGCGCTTTAAATGTACAAGAAAAAGCCATCGCCCGCTTGCAGGGCATCCGTGCGCAGGCGGCCCTCACCGCGCGCCGGCAAAACCAAGCGCTGGCCCACAGCCAAGGGGAAATATTGTTTACCAACTACGGCGTAAGCGGCCCGGCCGTTATTAATATAAGCTCAGAAGTAAGCCGCAATTTACCCAAAGGCCCCGTAGAGCTGGATATTAATTTTTTTGCCGGTTATGCCGATTTCAGCGCCTTTATGCAGCGGCGCAAGGAAACGTTTGGAAAACGCCGCGCCAAAGATTTTTTTGCCGGTTTACTACATGAGAACATTGCCAATTTGCTGATTGATTTTGCCGGCATACGTAAAAATATTCCAGTAAAAGACTGGACGCCCGGAACATGGCAAAATGCGGTAAATACTTTGCAAAAATGGACGTTTCATATTGCGTCCGCCCGGCCTTGGCAGGAAGCCATGGCCGCAAGCGGGGGTGTAAATACAAGCGAAATAAACTATAATACATTTGAGTCACTTAAATGCCCGGGAGTATTCATTACCGGGGAATTGCTGGATGTAGACGGCGCCAGCGGTGGATTTAATTTACATTTTGCCTGGAGCAGCGGTTTTGCCGCCGCGAGGAAACTGTCGGAGGTTTAAACTATGGTAGACATTATCAGAAAAACAAGCAGCATTAATGACCCGCTTCACGTGGGGTTTATACGTACTTATTCCATTGACGGTAAAGAAGTATACCGTGAAACCTTGGATAAAAATTTAGATATTCAAAAACACGAAGGCACCATGCCGGACGGCACCGTAAAAGAATTTTTTGAAAACGGTAAGTTATATTTTGAATGTGAATTTAAAAACGGCCAACGCAACGGCAAATGTAAAATTTACTTTGATAACGGCAAAGTAAATATTGAAAAATATTACGAAAACGGCCTCCTGCAAGGAAAAGCCCGCGTATACAATCCCACCGGTAAATTATATAAAGAATTTTCTTACGTCAATGATATTCAAGACGGCAAACAAATTAAATATTATCCTACCGGCAAAATTTTGGAAGTATCCGAATACCAAAAAGGTTATTTAAACGGCATCAGCAAAATTTATACGCAAGACGGGGATTTGCGCTCTGAGTGTACCTATAAAAACGATAAAATCATTGGGGATAAAATTGTCTACCACCCCAATGGCACCATTGCGTTAATTTCCCCCCACAAAGACGGAAAACCGCACGGCGTTACCAAGAAATTCGGCGAAAACGGTGATTTAATAGAAGAATGGTTTTTTGAGGACGGCGTATTGACGCTTAAAAAAGTTTACTAAAACCCAAAACCCGCCGCCTTTAGCGGCGGGTTTTTATTTGCTTACCGCCAATAAAAAACCCCGGTATGCAGCGCCGGGGTTTTTAGATAAAATAGGACTAATTACTATCGGGCATTGGGGTGTGAGTGTTTTCTTCCTCCACAGCGGTTTTGGGCTGGCATTGCGGCTCTTCCGGGGAAGACTGGCAAATGCTTTGGGCCGGGCTTGCCGGACGAATTGAATACCCGGCTTGTTTACATGGGCCGGAAAGGCATTCCACATGTTTTAAGTTTCCATTTTGGTCATACAGTTCTTTCAGCTGCACCTCACGCTGCATATTATAATGCAGGCGGGAGAGAGGCAACCCCTGGCGCTGATAGGCGGTTTCTTCTTTTAAACGGCTGGCATCATACACCAAACGTTTTTGGGGAAAGCCGTCCCCATTAAAAACAACCGCCTCCGCCACTAAACCGCCCGGGGCAGCCTTTTCCCAACGCAGCACAACACGGTCTTCATTATAAATGACGGTAGCGGTTTCTTTCCCGCTTTTTAAATCATAAATATAACGCAAAATCTGCTTGTTGGGCTCATCAAACCAGTAAGCCGTTTTCAAATTTCCGCTTTGCCGGTCATATACTTTACGCACGCGTTCCCGGCCCCAAAAGTCAAAAGAGGCAAACTCAAAATCCATGCGGTTGGAAGTTTTAAAAATACTCTCTTCCCACAATTTCCCGTTGGGATAAAATAAACGCTCGGTGGAGGAACCGTCCTGATGACGCGTCAGCGTGCAGCGCTGTTCATCTTTTCTGGGGCAAGAAACAGTTTTCAAAAGGCGGCGCCCCGGGTCCACAAACCGTTCCAAGGTATGGCTGGTGCTGCTGATAGGGACCTCCGTCCAAGTTTGCGTTTCCTCGTCAAAGGTTCTCCACGCTAACAAGCGCCCTTCTTTGGTATAAGTTAAGGAAGCCTGCGGCCTGGAAGTATTTGGGTTGAGCTCCAACTCCATGGTTAAACCTTGGCCTGGATACACAAAGACATTGGTCAACAGTTGTTCCTGTCCGGTAAAACGCCACTCCACGCGGCCGCCCCCTTCGGAGTCCGTATAAATTTCTGAGCGGCTTCCGTCGTTATAATACTCAATGGTGCAGCGTGGGATGGAACCTTCTTCACAACGGCCTGAAGTCCCTTGTCCCCAAGACAAGTTGCCCGCAAACACAAAAATCCCAGCCACAAAAGGAAAAACAAACCGGTAATTATACATAGAGAAATAACCCCTGCTGAAATAGACTGTTTATCATATGATACATAAATAATAAACACTTTTTTCAAAAATTTTATTACCATAATATCAAAAGCTTGGCTAAATAACAATAGAACAACATTTTTTGCTAAAATATAATAAAGAGAAAGGTTTCTATTTCATCAATATAAGGGTTTTTTCCCTTTAAGGACAGCTAAAAAATGATCATACTCTTTTTAAACTGCGGCAGTTCCTCCGTTAAGTACAGCGTGTACGATTGGGACAAAAAAGTAAGCCTCTGCGCAGGGGCGGTGGAAAGAATTGGAATTGAGGGCTCTTTTATTTCACAAGACCGCACCGGCTACCCGAAATTTGAACTTCAAAGAAATTGCAAAGACCATAAAGACGCCATTAACCTGGTCATTGAGACATTAACCGATAAAGAGCACGGCGTCATTGAAAATGTAGGGGTGATTTCCGCCGTAGGGCACCGCATCGTGCACGGAGGAAAATTCTCCAAATCCGTTATTGTGGACGACAGCGTAGTGGCCGAGTTAAAAAATATCGCAGACTTGGCCCCTCTCCACAACCCCGCCCATATCATGGGTATTGAAGCGGCCCGCGCTTTAATGCCCAACGTAACGCACGTATGCGTAATGGATACCGCTTTTCACCAAACTATGCCTGCTTCCTCTTACATGTACGCCTTGCCGCGCAAATGGTATACGGATTACCAAATCCGCCGGTATGGGTTTCACGGTTCCTCGGTTTTGTATACTTCCCGCCGTGCGGCTGTGCTGATGGGCAAAAATGTAGACGAAGTAAACACCATTGTCTGCCACATTGGCGCCGGGGCCAGCGTAACCGCCGTTAAAAACGGCAAATGCTTGGACACCAGCATGGGCCTTACCCCGTTAGAAGGCTTGGTGATGGGCACCCGCTCCGGGGATATGGACCCGTCCATCTGCTTTCACATGATGAAAAAGCTGAATATGTCCCCCGAAGACATGTACACCATCTTAAATAAAAAGAGCGGTATGTACGCTTTAACCGGGGACCGCTTTGCCGACCAGCGCGACGTGCGCAAAGGCGCCGCCGAAGGCGATGAGTTGTGCAAACTGGCGTTAGACGTGGAATGCTACCGCGTGAAAAAATACATCGGGGCTTATATGGCCGCTTTGGGCCGCTTAGACGCCATTGTATTCACCGCCGGCGTAGGGGAAAGAGCCACCAATATACGTGAAATGATTTTGCAAGGCCTGGAAAACTTTGGCATCGTGCTGGACGAAGAACGCAACAACTGCGCCGATACCAACAAGGCCGAATGCCGCATCTCGGCGGATGATTCCAAGGTAAAAATCTTCGTCATTCCTACGGACGAAGAAATTGTGGGCGTGCAGGATATTGTGGCCCTGCTGGCCGGAACCTATGAAGACTATACGAAGTTCCGCTATATCTTCCAGGAGAAAGACTACCGCAACAAACTGCGCGACGCCGCTTTCATAGAAGAAGTTAAGAAGAGACCTTTCCTGTTAAAAGCCGCCGTTAATTTGCCCGAGCAGCTTAAACAGAAGGACACTAACTGATTTCTCAACTCCCGTTTGCCGTTTAAACGAGAGTTTTTTATTAGACAGTAAAGCAGTAATTCCGTCCGCAAGCGTTTTGGGTGCGGGCGCATGGAAAAGAGAAAATAATAAAACAACGGAGTAAAACTTATGTTTATACCCAAAGAGGTTAAGTTCTTTGATTTATTTGATAAACAGGCCGAAAACTTGGTAAAAGCGGCCGAGTTCTATAAAAAATTGGTGGACGAAGGCAACTTCACACCGGAAAACGTACGCGCCATGCACGAGCTGGAACACTACGGGGACGAATTAACCCACACCATCATCAACACCTTAAACGAAACCTTCATCACCCCCTTTGACCGGGAAGACATCCTGGCCCTGGCCAACCGCTTGGAC
The DNA here is from genome assembly GCF_949292495.1 of Candidatus Avelusimicrobium aviculae. NCBI lineage: Bacteria > Pseudomonadati > Elusimicrobiota > Elusimicrobia > Elusimicrobiales > Elusimicrobiaceae > Candidatus Avelusimicrobium > Candidatus Avelusimicrobium aviculae. The sequence goes on along the minus strand of NZ_CASEZB010000031.1, from coordinate 10,861 downwards.
GATATTATCGATGGTATTTATTTAATTTCCAACCGCTTTATGCTGTATAAAATTACCAAACCCACGGAATACAGCAAAAAAATGGCCTCCACCATTGAACAAAGCACCAAAGCCATGCAGAAAGCCTTGGCTTCCCTGCGCAGCAACAAAAATATGAAAGAAACCCTCTTTCAGTGCGTAGAAATCAACCGCTTGGAAAACGAGGGCGACGTACTGCGCGATGAGGCTATTTCCGACCTGTTTGAAAAAGAAAAAGACCCCGTCATGATCATCAAACAAAAAGAATTGTACGAAGAAGCCGAAACCGTAACCGATTTCTGCGAACACGTAGCCAACCTGGTGGAATCCATTTTGGTAAAGAACAACTAGAGGCCTATACATTATGACTTGGATATTATTCCTAATCATTTTGGCGTTGTTTTTTGATTATTTAAACGGCTTCCACGATGCGGCCAACTCCGTAGCTACGGTTGTGTCCACCCGGGTATTATCCCCCAAGGTGGCCGTAGCCTGGGCGGCGTTTTTTAACTTCGTGGCGTTTTTAATCTTCCATACCGGCGTAGCCAAAACCATCGGCAGCGGCATTGTGGATTTGCATATTGTGGACGCAAACCTGGTATTTGCCGCTTTAATGGGTGCGTGCGTATGGAATATTTTAACCTGGTGGTGGGGGCTGCCGTCCAGCTCTTCCCACGCTTTAATTGGCGGCTTAATTGGAGCGGGCCTGGTAAAAGGGGGTTTTAGCACCTTGGTGGCCGGCGGGATTATAAAAACCGTGTTGTTTATTTTTATATCCCCGTTACTGGGTTTTTTGCTAAGCGGACTTATTGGAATTATCGTATTTAATTTGTTCCGCAAGGCAAACCCTTTTAAGGTGGACCATCTGTTTCGCAAAGGGCAGCTTCTGTCTGCCGCGGCCTATTCTTTAGGCCACGGCGGAAACGACGCCCAAAAAACCATGGGTATCATCAGCATGCTTTTGCTGGGCGGGTTAGCCGGGGCGGAAGTGGAACCTATACGGGATTTTCTGCTCTCCCATCATGAAATGGAACTAGTGTCCCAAGGGCAGTTTATTGTGCCTCTTTCCGTAGTGCTGTTATGTCACGGGGCAATTGCCTTGGGCACGCTTTCCGGCGGCTGGAGAATTGTAAAAACCATGGGGCAGAAAATTACCCGCCTGCGCCCGGTGGACGGATTCTGCGCGGAATCTGGCTCCGCTATATCCTTATTTATCGCGTCTATTATGGGTGTACCGGTCAGCACCACCCATACCATTACGGGCGCTATTGTGGGGATCGGCTCCCTGCGCCGCCTTTCCTGCGTACGTTGGGGCGTAGCTAATAAAATCGTGTGGGCGTGGTTTATCACCATACCCGCCGCCGCGGCTATATCAGCCGCAAGCTACGCAATAAAAGTATGGCTTTTTAACTAAAAAATCACTTGGCGCATAACCCCGGGCCTGACTTTCGGCCCGGGGTTTTTATTTGAAATAATATTTTCTTGCATTTTAACCAAAAAAAACTATACTAATTTTATACTCTATCAGGAGCTAACCCATGAAAATTACCTTTGTAGGCAACAAGAAAGTAAATGTAGAAGTAAAAGGTTTTAATATCCTGACCGACCAGAAAAAGGAAAACGGCGGAGACGCCAGCGCCCCTACCCCCATTGATTTGTTTTTAGCATCTTTGGGCAGTTGCAGCGGGGTTTTTGTGCTTAATTTTTTAAAAATGCACCTCTTGCCGGAAACAGTTTATTTAACATTGAACCCGGTCTGGAATATCAATGAATACGTTATAGAAAGAATAGAATTGGTGATACACCTTCCGCATGATTTTCCTGCCGGGTTTGACCATGCTTTGGTGGAAGTAGCCAAACGTTGCTTGGTGGCGCGGCATGTAAAGATAGCCCATGATATTCGCATAGAAAGAGACCCTGCCCCATCCGCCTGATTTTTAAGAGAAAGAAAATTCCTCTTCTAACTACAACAAAAACCCCGCTTAGCTAAGAAGCGGGGTTTTTGCGGGTAAAAGGGATTTTATTAATATAAAAAGAACGAGGGTGGATAATCAGGCATATGTGCCCCATTTTTATAAAATTCAATCAGCTTCAGCCAATCCTGTTGGGCCGGGCTTTCGGATTGAAAAAACTGAGTAAACTTTTTCATATGATCCACCATCAACCCCCGCAGTCCCAACAGGCTGTAAATATCGTTGGCGGCGGCCTGCTCAGCGGCGCGGGAGGCGCATTCAAATAAATTTTTCTTTATTTCGCCATAAGAAGTGACATCCTTCATCACCGGGCCTATGAATTTTAAGCCTACGTTTACGTCTTTCTCCAATACGGCCATGTTAATTTCCTTCGGCAGCACCGGCCCCTCAAAACGCCCTTGCATGAGTATTTTTAAAAAACGCATACGGTCTACCGAATTTAAAAGAGGCAAAAAATTATCCGTCAGCCGCTGGGCTACCGCCTCCGCCAAAATAGCCTTATAGGAGGAATATATTTCCAACTTCTGTCTAGGATTACTAAGAAATAACTGCGGATTTTGCAAACGAAACGTACTTTCCGCCTGTTGTTGGGCCAAAGCCAATTCACTTTCTAAAATCTGGGCGTTAGTACGGTTTAAAGCCAAACTATTTTGTAATTTTGAAAATAATACCATCAGCCACGCATTTAAACCCAAAGTACTTTGAGCGTCCCATTTTTGCATGGTGGCTTGGGTTTGTTTCCATAAGGAGTTTAACAAAGGTTTGTTTACTCCGCCCGGCCCCAATACATAGGCTAACGGGCTGTGGTTCTGCACGGCAACCGCCAACGCGCGCTGAATAATCATTTTTTCTTTTCCGCGTTTAGCCAAGGCTTCAATGCGGCCGTTATCCAGCGGGGCAAACAGCTTAGCGCGAGGCGCGGTTTGTGCAGCGGCATGTTCTAAGGAAGAGAGAGCTTCCCCCCCTTTACGGCCCAGCGCACGGGCACCCGTTACCAAGGTTTGGCCAAAGCCGGCGTTGGCTAGCATACAGATGACAAACAAAATTACATACTTTTTATAACCTAGCATAATCATTCCCGTTCTCTCTGTATTTTGGCATTTATACAAAAAAATAAAAAGGGCCTTTAGACCTAGATAATATGTAGCCTTTAGACCCACAAAAAGGGCTTCCCCTTTTGGCGGAAGCCCAATAACTGATTACAGATTTTCCTTAATCGTTTGCGCTAAGCGCTTAATTCCCTCAATAATTTGTTCCCGTGAGGAATAAGAGAAATTTAGGCGCATATCATTATGCACATCGGCCTGCGGATAAAAATCCACCCCGGATACATACGCCACATTATGCTCCAATGCCAGCGGCAGCATTTTGGCGGCGTTTAAATGGGCCGGCATAGTAAGCCATAAGAAAAGACCGCCCTCCGGGTGCGTCCAGGTAACGCCGGCGGGCATATGGTCTTTAAGCATTTTAAGCATCAAATCCCGTTTTTCTTTATAGGCCGCCACAATGTTTTTAATGTGTTCCAACAGTAAGCCGCGTTTTAAATATTCTTTAGCCGCCAGCTGCAAAATGGGGGAGGTGCACAAATCCATAGACTGTTTTAAAATAACCAGTTTTTTAATAATTTCCTGCGGGCCTAAAATATATCCTAGACGAAAGCCGGGCACAAACACTTTAGAAAAAGTAAACAAAGTGGCCACATTTCCTTCCCCATGGTCCAGCTGATAGAAAGTTTTGGGGGCTTTTCCCTCAAAACGCACCTGGCGGTAAGGGGAATCCTCCACAATTAACGTGCCGTATTTTTTGGCAATTTCCAAAATCTTCAAACGGCGCTCTTCAGGAATAGTGGTTCCGGTGGGGTTTTGGAAATCTGGAACCAAATAAATAAATTTGCAAATTTCCCCTTTGGCTTTTAAAGAAGCCAAAATCGCCTCAATATCTTGCGCCAGTACGCCGTTATTATCGCTTTTGGCGCCAATAATGTCCGCCCCGGCTACATGGAACGCCTGCAAAGCACCCAGGTAGGTGGGCGCGGCGGTGATAATATGGTCCCCCGGATTTAAAAACAAACGGGCCACCATATCCAACGCCTGCTGGGCGGCGGAAACCACCAACAAATTACCGCTTTGGCAGGAAATTCCCTCCGTTTCTTTCAACAAAGAAACCAGTTCTTGCTTGAACGATTCCTGCCCTTCGGTAGTCCCGTATTGCAAGGCTTCTCTGGAAGAATTTTTTAATACGTCCTGCATAATATCCGCCACGTCTTTGGTGGGGAACATGTTGGGATCGGGCAAGCCGCCGGCAAAAGAAATAATCTGCGGCTTGGATAATATTTTTAAAAGTTCACGAATGGCAGAAGCTTTACTGCGCGTGACCACCGCGGAAAATAGTTTATTGTAATCCATTCTCTTCTTGCTCCTCAAACATTAATTCTTAGTATATTCTACAATTTTTAAACTTAAATCTTTGGACGGAACGGAATGCGTCAGCGCGCCGGAAGAAATTACATCCGGCCCCGCTTTGCAATAGGCTTCCAAATTATCCAGCGTAACCCCGCCGGAAATTTCTATCAAAGCCTTCCCATTTACTATTTTTTTGCATTCAGCGGCTTGGGCCGGGGTCATATTATCCAACATAATAATATCCGCTCCTGCGGCTAAAGCTTCCTGCACTTGGGCGGGGGTTTCCGCTTCTACCTCTATTTTAGGGGTGTGGCCAATAGCCGCTTTTATTTTTTGTACAGCTTTGGTAATGGAACCGGCCGCCGCGATGTGATTGTCTTTTATCATCACGCTGTCAGCCAAGGTCATACGGTGGTTGCGGGCGCCGCCTACGCGCACGGCGTATTTATCCAAACGGCGCATGCCAGGCTGGGTTTTGCGGGTGTCCACAATCATCACCCCATACTTTTCCCCCACCCGCGCATAAGCGCGGCTGGCGGACGCAATACCGGACAAACGCTGCATAAAATTGAGCGCCGTCCGTTCCCCTTTTAAAATAGACAAAGCCGGGCCGCTAAGCGTTAGCACTTCTTCCCCTTTCTTTATTTCATCCCCGTCTTTTTTAAGCGGGGTAAACGTAACGGCAGGGTCCACAATTTCAAACACTTGGCGGGCTACGTCCATTCCGCACAGCACCAAATCTTCTTTGGCGCGCACTACGGCGCGCGCGCCGTCGGCGGGGGTAAAAATATTATCGGAAGTAATATCCCCTAGGCCCAAATCTTCTTCTAAAGCGAGTAAAATTATTTTATCGGTAATCATTTTGTTAACTCAAACATTTTTTCTATGGCTTTGTAAGCGGCCTGCGCCGTGGCGGCATTTACTTGTACTTCCTGCTGCGGCGTGGGCGAGGACAAGGCCTGCAATGTATTTTCCAACGTGTTTTGTTTCATATATGAACAAGTGCCAAAAGGCCACACAAATGTTTTATCAGGATGTTCGGCTTCCATGCGGTTCACCAAGCCGAACTCCGTCAGCATGCCAAATACACGGGCGGAAGATTTTTCCACAAACGCGGCCATGCCTTTGGTACTGCCAACATAATCGCACAAGCGGCAGACTTCTATGGAGCATTCCGGATGGGCCACCAGCTTAATACCCGGATACTGCGCGCGCAGCCGCTGCACATCTTGCGGGCGGTACTTGTCATGCACACAGCACGAGCCGCCGGCAGAAATAATTTTTTTGGGCGTGCCCCGGCGTTTTAACTCCGCCTCTAAATTTTGCGCCATCAGCGTGTCCGGCACAAAAATCAATTCTTCGCCGGGTATTTTTTGGGCGATGTCATACACATTGCCGGAAGTAACACAGGAATCGCTCTGCGCTTTTACTTCCGCCGTGCTGTTAATGTAACACAATACGGGAACACCGGGATGCAAAGATTTAAAACGGGCCAAATCTTCCCCGGTCATGGAATCAGCCAACGAGCAGCCCGCATGCCCGGCAGGAATAAAAACTTGTTTATTGGGGTTGATAATTTTTGCCGTTTCCGCCATGAACCATACGCCGGCAAAAATAATGATATCGGCGTTAACCTGTTTGGCTTTCAGGCTCAGTTCGTAAGAATCCCCTTTAAAGTCGGCCACGCCGTAAACCAGCTCCGGCACGGTGTAAGAGTGAGCCAGCACAACCGCATTTTTTTCTTTTTTTAACCGGTTAATTTCCAAGGTAAGCGGCGCGGTGGACTGGCAATCTTGCAACGTCCACTTTTTATCTTTATTTTTAGACACAGAACCAAGAAGCCCATATAGTCTATGGGCTTCTTGGGAAAGCTGCTGTTGCGTAAACCGGCCGGACATAGTTGCTATTTAGAGGAATCTTCAGGAACGGGTTCTTCGTCGTTCACATCCGCTTTGGGGGCGGTTTTTCTAGAGGGTTTCTTTCTCCCTCTTACGCTTTGTAAATAGGAAGAGTTAGAAATCTGCTCCTCATACGGGATTACTTTATCGTAATCGGTTTCCGGCGCGAGGACATTGTCAAATTCTTGGTCAATAATTTGGTATTTGGCGGCGGCGGCTTCTAAAGAAGCGGCGGACTCTTCACTTTGGGTTTGCGCGGAAGAACAGCCCACTGCTACCATAGCGGCGGCCGCAAAAAATAAAACTTTTTTCATAACCCTTTCTCCTTTATAAATTTGCAGTTAAATCTGTACTAATAAATTATATATCATATTGCCCGAATTTGGATATCCTTTTTTACATACCGCACAAAACAAGCAGGCTTGTTTATAAAAAATACAGTCCGCCCAGTGGTTTTTTTGATAGAATTTAAAGGTTATGATTAATTGGGAGGAAAAGAAAAAATGGAAAGTCTTACGGGACTGTTTAGCAGTATAACGGCATTCTTCTCGGCCCCCTCCGTACATAATGCGTATGAAATAATGAACGCTTTTAACACGCTGGTTTGGGGCCCGCCGATGATTATTGTCTTACTTGGGTTAGGCATTTATTTTACCATACGGCTTAATTTCCTGCAAAAATATACTTGGCGCGCCATTAAGCTGTCCGTACAGAAAGTGGAATCCGAAGGCATGGTAAGCAGCTTCGGCTCCTTGGCGGTAATGATTGGCGCCACCGTGGGAACGGGAAGCATTATCGGGGTAACCACCGCTATCGCGGAAGGCGGCCCGGGTGCGTTGTTTTGGATGATTGTAGCCGGATTTTTTAACTTTGCCATCAAGTATTGCGAATGTTTAATTTCTTTTAAATACCGCGTAAAACGCCCGGACGGTGAATACGTGGGCGGCCCGATGTATTATTTAAACGATATCCTTAAATTTAAATGGATGGCCTGGATTTTTGCTTTAGGCACGCTTTTAATGGGTTTTACGGCCGGAAGCGCGCTGCAGTCCAACTCCATAGCAGACGTTTTGCGCGAAGGATACAATTTAAACCCCTGGTTTGTAGGGGCGCTGGTAGCCATTGCTACGGCCGTGGTCATTATCGGCGGGGTAAAACGCATTGCCGCGTATTCTGAATGGCTGGTACCCATTATGGGCGGCATGTATTTACTGTTGGCGGCGGTGGTGATTTGTATGAATGTAGAAAAAATCCCCAACGCCATTATGATGGTATTTAAGGGCGCCTTTACCGGAAAAGCCGCTTTAGGCGGCGCCATGGGCGTGGGCATTTTGGCGTTGATTAAAGCCATTATACCCGCCATCAGCGCCGGGGTAACCCGCGCCGTGCTGGCTACCGAAGCCGGCATGGGGTCCGCCTCCATAGCGGCGGCCGCGGCAAAAACCCGCAGCGCCACCCAAATGGCTATTGTTTCGGCCACGTCCGTGTTTTGGGCTATTTTTATTTGTTCCTTGACTGGAATTGTCATCATCCTGGCCGGGGACTGGCAAAACCCCAACGTATACGCGGCAAACTTGTGCAACAGCGCGTTTAAAACCGTGCCCTTGATCGGTACGCCTATTTTAATATTCTCTTTGGTAATATTCTCCTTTACCACCATTATCGGTTGGGGATATTATATGGAAAAAGCCCTCCAATTCTTAAAAGGGGAGCGTTTTATCAAAGCCGCGCGCATTGTGTTTATTATTTTAGTAGCCGTGGGCGGCGGTATTGGCACCAGCTTCTCTTGGGATTTTACCATTGCAGACACCCTGGCCCGCACGGCCGAGGCAAACAACTCCACCCGTTTTATGTGGGCGCTGGCTATTTTGACCATGACCATGATGACTATTCCCAACATTTGGGCTTTATGGTGCTTCCGTAAAGTAATAGCCAAAACAACGCAAAAACACATTAAAATTATTGTGGGCAAAGTGCCTCCACCAGATAAAAATAAATAAACAAAAACCCCGGCGGAAAAGCCGGGGTTTTTTAAACTGCTTTGCAATGAAAATCTAAAATAGTAACCCCGCAGGGATCCCCCCGAAATGGGTTTACTGACAAAAGCACACAAGCCAACAATATCCCCGGCCTGGTCGGAGTTTCTTATAACACAAAAAACCCCGCGTTATGCGGGGTTTTTTTGAAAGAAAAGCCTTATTTACGCTTGCAGGGATACTCCGCCAAACTCTTTTACGCCCTGCACAATACTGCGCCCGCTGGGTTGCTGGTACGCGCTGAGGCCGAACTCCGGCAGGACGGAAAACAAGTGGTCAAAGATGTCGCTTTGCAAAGCTTCGTAATCGGTCCAAACCGTAGTGTTTAAAAAGCAATATACCTCCAACGGCACGCCGCCCGTGGTTTGAGGCAGCTGGCGCACCATTAAGGTAAAATCAGGATCTCCTGATACAACATACGGGCGGCTTTTCAAATACAATTGCGCATATTGGCGGAATGTGCCGATATTGGTTAAGTGCCGTCCGTTTAAAAAGTTTTCATACACTTTACGCTCCGCGTTAAAGGCTTTTATTTCGGCCTCTTTATCTTGCAGGTAGTCCGTCAGCAGCTGGATTTTTTTGAGTCGTTCCAACATAGGCGCGTCCACAAATTTAATGGTGTCCACATCCAGTAAAATGCTGCGCTGGATACGCCGCGCTTTGGCTTCGTACATACCGCTCCAATTTTTAAAAGGCTTGGAAATCAAATCATAGGTGGGAACGCTGATAATCGTCATATCAAAATTCTGCACCCGCACGCTGGTTAACGAAATGTCTATAATATTTCCGTCCGCACCGGCTGAGTCTACGGTAATCCAGTCCCCTATCTTAATCAATTTATTGGTGGTAAGCTGGATACTGGCCGCAAACCCTAAAATGGGATCTTTGAATATTAAGGAGAATACCGCCGCCAAAGCGGATAAACCGGTAATAATATACATCGGTTTGCGCCCCAATACCAAAGACAATACAAACAAAGCCGTCAGCAAGAAAACAATGATCTTTATGGCTTGCACCAGCCCTTTTATAGGGATATTGGGATTACGCCCATACAAGTGATTTAACGTATTCAAACCGGCGTTAATCAGCCAAGAAAAGCTAAGAATAATAAATAAGCCGGTTAATTTGCCCATAATAGTAGAGAGCCACGCCACGTTTTTGGTAATAAATACCGGGTACAAATGCAGGGCCACAATGGCGGCCGCCACTACCCCAAACGCGGTAAAAAATTTATGGGATTGCATGCCTTTGGCCCAGCGTTCCACGTGAAAGCGCAGCAACAAGTCTGACACGTAACGGTTAAAAAACCAAGCGAAAAATTTTGCCACTACATACAAAATAACAATAAATACCGCTGCAGAAATAATTTGCGCAACGGGCATGTTCCAACGGTCAGGTATAAAAGGAATTTTTTCTATATAGCTTAAGATAAAGTTCATAGCAACTCCTTGCCAGCTAAAAAGTTATTATAATTAAGTGTATGAAAAAAATCTTGTTTGGCGCAACTTGCATTTTACTGGCGGCCGGCTGTTACACCCCCCTCAACAATTCCGGCGTGGCTACCACTAAACCTTGGCTGGAAATATCCGCCAAGAGAACTGATTTTGACGGCAAACAATATGATTCCTGCTATCGTTTTGATTTGCATTTTTTCCCGCAGGAAGCCGCCGGCCGGCTGGATTTGGTGGAAAGCTGCATATCCGCCTGTTGCTGGCGGACGGAAAAACCATCCGTTACCCTGGACTTTAACAAAAATTTTAAAAAAGACCTAGCCAGCTACGGCAAGGCCTATTATTACACGCCCGGCCAGCTTACACTTAGCGTTTCCCACTCCAATTTAGTAAATACCACCCGGGTATCCACCAACCCCAAAGGAATTATCTCAAATAAGGGGCGGGTAAAATTAAAATACAAATTGGTGGAAGACCCCGCCCGCTTGGCCCAGCTGGCGCGAGATGAAGCCCAAGCCCGCGTGCGTAAAGAAACCAAAGAAAGGCTGGAAAGAGAAGAACAACAAGCCGCCGCCCGCCAAGCGGACCGAAAAAATAAAATAGAAGAGGCCAAAACCATTTTGCAGCGCACCCAAGGGGACGCCATAGACCATTATTTTTACTCCATTAACAAAACCTACACCAAACAGGATTGGACATTCTGGCTGGGAGACCGCCAGCTAACCGTTACCCCCACCAAAGATGAAAACATCTATACCGTCACCTGCAAGGCCTTTGTGAAACTGGGCGAATTTCCCCAATATCTGCGCCAAAACACCGTTCCCTGCGGGGTATGGAAGGTAAACCTGCGGCAAGCCACGGCCTCCCCCGCTAACAAATTGGCGAGGCAAATAGTAGCCCTGCAATAATAGTCTATTTTATAAGATCAATTCCCCCGCTTGAGAATGAAACTCCCCGGGCTTACGCCCGGGGTTTCTTTCTATACGAACAATTTCATTGTTCGCCCCAAATCTTCTTTTCCCTGCATATCTATATATTTTCGTATTTGTTCTTCGTTTATCCCTACCGTGGATACAAAGTATC
>NZ_CASEZB010000030.1:0-15856 GCF_949292495.1 Candidatus Avelusimicrobium aviculae | reverse complement strand
GGTATCGGCAGTGATAAACGCAGTGACTTAATTTGGTAAGTTCCATATTGAGATGGTACTAAATATGAAGATTTGGGGATACACACTCCATCCCTCGGGCTTACGCCCGGGGTTTATTGTGAGCAGTAGTTATAAAACCCCGTTTTGGTTGAGCAAAACGGGGTTTTGTATTGTTTTTTTATAACGCCCTTAATTTCCCTTCCCATGAGAGTGTTTCTTGCTTTGGGGCAGCTTTTCCTTTAGCGGCGTTGTTAAGTATATCATACGCTTGGCTGAATATGGACTTATCGGCCCAAGCAAGAGCGGCTTGGCCGTCTTTTGTTTTTGCCGTGATATTTTGCGGGCAAGCCTTTAATACTTTTTGTAATATTTTTAAGCCGTCCGGATTATTATTTTTGGTGGCTAATACAGCCATGTGCAACGGGGTTACCCCGTCTTTATCTTTCACGCAAGGGTCGGCCCCGCGTTCCAGCAAGCGGTTGGCGGCGGAGATTTTTCCGTCACGCAGTAAAATCATGAGTGCCGTGGCGCCCTCGTCATCTTTTTTGTTTAAGAACCGCTGGGCTTTGGTTCCAGGAGCTACCGGGCCTTCATTCATGGCGGCGTAGCCTACTTTTAACCCGCGGGCCGTTTCTAAAGAGAGGAAGCGGTTGAGCAGGCTGTCTACAAATTGGCTGTCAGCCGCATAGAAAAGCGCGGTGCGGCCTAATTTGTCCTCTTGGGCTATTTGCAACGGAGATGTTGCCAAAGAAAGCACTTTGTCTAATAATTCCTTGGGGCCAAATTCCGCCGCTCTCATTAAAAATTCTTTTTTAAAGAGTTGTTCCCGTTCATAACCCGATGTGGGCAGTTTATGGGTATAATTGGTTTCTACAATAGAAATGGTGTCTTTATATTGACGCATGAATTCCTGCACGCCATAGGCTTGGGCGGCTAATGCGCAAGTTAAAACAGCGGTACTGCATATCATCCATTTTTTTATCATCTTCTTTTTCCTCTTTTCCAATTAAAAAACCGGCTCCTTTTTTTCTTAGGAGCCGGTTTAATGTATATGTACAAAAAATTATTTTAAAATGTTCCGCTCCTTAATCCTTTTGCGTGTTTAAACATAAACATAGAATACGCAAAATAACGCACGCCCCCGGTAATTAGGGCGTGAGTGCGATTAATGTTTAGAGCGGTGTTTCTGTTCATGTATATTATTGTACTTAATTTTCGCTAATTTGTTGCAAATTTTTTTAAATTATTTTTACAACAGGCGTTTTACCGTCTGAAAAATAAAATTTTTACAAAGCTATGGCATCGCCTTTTTTTGGCTGCGGCGCTTGCGGGCTTGCTGGCGCAGGTTGCGGAAAGCGTCCAATTTAGTATAACGCAGCATGAGGCAAAAGTCTATTCCCACCATCACAAAGTTTAATACATACAGCCAAAAAACCCAGTCAAAATTATGCAAAATTTTATGAATCATTCCGCAAATATAGGCAAATTCAATAGTAATCATAAACAGGAAACTTTTGCCCGCTGCGGTTTTGGTGCGCAGCGAACGTGAAATATTAAACGGCCACGCCAAACCAAAACCCAACATCATTAACGCTTCAAAAATGCTCATATATTCCTTCTGTGGGCGGCCTTTTATGAGTTACCGGCCGCCTCATACATATATTTTATCTTTTTCATGCTCAGGCGGACAATTTATCTTCCGTCCGTGTAGGAGCGAAGGAGCGTTTCTTCTTTGGCCAAAGCGGAGCGGAACTGGTTCTGCAGCTGCGGAGGAAAACTTTTGAATATTTGTGAGGAAATAATTCCGCGCGCGAACGCCGTGCTTTGTTCATACGCCAATCTTTCTTTTTGGGCTTCCGGGGCAAAGGCCAGTTTAGGCTCTTGCAGGTAGTGGTATACGTGGCCGTATATTTCATGCGCCAACACAACAGCCAGCCGGGCGGTAATGTAATGCGCGGGGTGGTTTGTGGTAAAATCGTCCGTAGGAATAAATACCGTGTGAATATATTTTTTATCCGGAGTTTGTTGGGTAACGGTTAAACCGTTTGCTTTTTTTAAAGCCAGCTGGGCTTGTTTGCCTTTGGCCAGCTGGGCGGAAATATTGGCCCGCGTATCAAAAATAATTTGTACGGTGATGACATCCGGGAAAGCGGCTTGAGGTATATCTGTAAAATCGGGCGCTTGGGCATAGGGTTTTGCCATTTTAACCAATGCCAGCGCGCTGGCTACGGCGCTGAATTGTTCTTGCGGAAGAGTCTGCAAGCTGTTGGTGTGCAGGGTAAATAATTTAGGGGTATTTTGCACCGCCTGTTCTACTGCAAAAGCCGCCGGTTGGGCGGGGGAAAACGCAGCGTGCGCGGGAATAAGCGCCGCGCCGCAGGTGAATAATAAAAAAAGACACATTTCATATACTTACAGGGTAGCTGTTTAGATAGCGGATAAACAAGGGACAAAAGACCCAGCTTTACGCTGGGCCTTTGTGTTTTTATAAAGAAGCGATGTCTTTTTCCAGCGCGGCCACGTTGTCTTCCGTCGTGGCCCAGCTGGTGCAAACGCGTATGACCGTATGTTCCGCGTCCGGGTGGCCAAAATGGGCGATTACGTATTTTTCTTCCAATTTTTTTACCAGCTCGTTAGGCAATATGGGAAACTGCTGGTTGGTGGGAGAATTATACAGCAACGGAAACCCGGCCTTTTGAAACGCTTTTTTAATACGCGCGGCAAACTCATTGGCGCGGCGGGCGATGTTTAAATATAAGTCATCCTCAAACAAGGTTAAGAACTGAAGCCCCAGCAGCCAGCCTTTGGCCAGCATAGCCCCGCGCTGTTTAATATAATAACGGAAATCCGCCTGCAGGGCCGGGTGCAGTATCACTACCGCTTCCCCAAACAAAGCTCCCACTTTGGTCCCGCCGATATAAAACACGTCACACAAGGCTGCCAGTTCCGGCAAAGAGACCGTATTCTTTTTAGCGGTTAAGGCGTACCCCAGGCGGGCTCCGTCCACAAATAAAAACAGATTGTTTTTTTGGCACACTTCATGCAGCTCCTGCAGTTCCTGTTTGGTGTACAAGGTGCCGTATTCGGTAGGGAAAGAGATATAGACCATTTTAGGCTGGGAGGCGAATTCCGGATTGTCATCGGCGTAGTGGGCTTCACAGATTTGCTGCACTTGCGCGGCGGAAATTTTACCGTCTGTTGACGGTACGGAAATAATCCGGTGTCCGGTGGCCTCTATGGCGCCGGTTTCATGCACATTGATGTGCCCGCAATCGGCCGAGATAACAGACTGATAGGGTTTCAAAGCAGAAGCGATAACGGTTAAGTTCGTTTGCGTCCCGCCTACTAAAAAGTGAACGGCGGCCTGCGGGGCTTGGCATTTTGCGCGGATAAGGTCTGCCGCTTGGCGGCAGTAATGGTCTTCCCCATAGCCGGGGATTTGTTCCATATTGGTTTTAGATAAACGCTCTAAAATAGCCGGGTGAGTGCCCTCATTATAATCGCAATTAAATCGAATCATACTTTTCCTATGGGTAAAACTTTTAAGTTACAGGCTTCTTTCCTACTATATATATTATAGCTCTTTATGATATGCCTGCGCGGGCAAGCCATTAAAACAAAACGGCCCGCTGAACGCGGGCCGTTTAGAGCTGGGCTTTATTTAAAAACGCAACGCTCCCTGCGCTTTCACACCCCAACCTTCCATTTGCCCCCCTTCTACAAAACCGGAAAGGTTTGCCAAAAGGCCTTTGGCTTCATTATTGTAGTTGATCGCTAAAGTGGCGCGTCCGGTGGTGCCTCTTAAGGAAACGCCGTCTAAACGGTGGTTTTCCACTTCCGCCAGGCCTTGCCCGTTAAATTCATGCAACAGTTCCGCCTTGATTTGCGGGGCAAAATAACCAAAAGCCAGAAATTCCGGCTGGAAGTTTACCCCCAGGGCGCCCAACAAGCTGTCGCTGCCGGAAAGATAGATTTCTTCCCCCAGGTTGTCCGTTAAATCCTTGCCTTGAATATGTGTCCAACGCAGGCGGGCGTCCGCCCATAAAGAGGGGATAAACGCATACTGGGCGGCGGTTTGCAGGGAGGTGAACACGCTTTCATAATCAAAGCTGGCGCCCGTTTGGTAAGAGCCTCCATAGCTGGTGGTTTGCCAGCCTACGCGCGCGTCCGCCAGCAGACGTAAGTTTTCCGTTCCGTTCCAAGCGCCAAATAATCCGCCTGCCCAGGAGGAGGCGTAACTGTCGGAATGAACGGGATAGGTGTTATAATCCCCATACGCGTAACGGGCATACAGCCCGCCCAGCCAATCAGCCGTTTGGGTATACAAGCCGGCTAAAACGGTGGTGGCGTGCAGGCGGATGCCGCTGCCGGTTTCATGGGTGGCGTTTTCGTAACTGCTTTGCAGGAAGGTGCCGGTTTCTTGCCCGCTTTGTACGGCGTTGTTTAAGGCTTCGCTAAGCAGCCCGTCCCCGGCGTTGGCTAACGCCAATGCGGCCATGGCGGTTTGTACGTAGGTTTCCGCCCGCTGGGAAGAAAACCCGCCGGAAAGCAGCCAAGCGGTCCAGCCGTCCGCTTGCTGTTCCGGGGTTAACGCATAGGTATAAACGCCGGAGTCTACCGAGTGCAGCAAGAAAGAAGAATTTTCATCCGGAGTGCGTATCATAATGTGTCCGTTTACGTCATTAGTGCCTTGCACGTATACATCGGCTTGCGCTACGTCTTGCGCAAATGTAACTGATGTATCCGCCCCGGAAATAATATACGGCCGGTCAAACCCGCTTACGTTTAGTTCTTGCGCGCTTTGAAAGTTAAGCAGCGTCAGCTGGTTGTTTCCGCCTTCGCCCCCATAAACGGTGCCGGATATATCGCTTTTCCCCGCCAGGGTAACGGTGTTATTGCCGCCTTGCGCGGCGGACGCGGCGTACACGTCCCCAGTAACAGAAGAGTTGTTGATGATGACTTGGTTCCAGCCGGCGGTGGAGTTTGTTCCTTCCGCCAAGCCGCCGTATACACTGCCGTTCACTTGGGAATCCGTCAGCCATAAGCGGTTGTAATTGGCGGAGGTATAATCCCCCAGCGCGGCTCCGCCGTATGCGTTGCCGGTCAGGGTGGAAGAATCCAAATGCACCAAGTTGGCCCAAGCGGTGGAAAGAGTGGTGTCTGTTACGCCGTTGGGATTGATGTCGTCTTGCTGGGACACTAAGCCGCCGTATACATTGGCGTTGATTTGGCTTTCTGTGGCGGAAAGGGTGTTGGTGTCGGCTTGATAGCCGATGGCGAGGTCCTGCTGTCCTTGCGCCGTAAGCGTTTGCCGCTCATGCGCGGCCCAGCCCCCGGCCAAGGTGGCGGCCGTGGCGGTGGCGGCCGTCAGCGTGACGCGGTTGCTGTTGGCCCAGCCGCTTAAGTTTTTGGCGCCTGCGATTTCCGCCGTGCTGTTACCGGCAGTTGCCCCGGTTATGGTAAGGGTGTTGTTTTCGGCGGCGGTTTGCACCGTGTTCCAAGAAACGGTGGTATCGTTTACCTGTACACGGGCGTTAGAGATATGCGTTCCGTATACATTGCCTTGGGCGGAGGAACCGTCGGCAATTTCCACTAAATTTCCGCGCGCTTGCACACTGTGGCTTTGCGCCCCGTAAATATTACCCGTAACGGTGGAGGCGTTGTAGAGGCGAACGCTGTTGTTGTCTGCCGTGTTTTCTATGGTTTGCGGCTGTCCGCCGGCATAGAAAATATTTTGCCCAAAGGAAACACCATATAAATTGTCTGCGGTGGAACCTGTCAATAAAATACTGTTTCCGTTGGTGGTTAAACCGCCAAACGCGCCGATAACGTCATTTACTTGGGAAGAAGAAACAGAAACGGAGTTGTTGTTATTGGTGAGCGGGTCCGTAATGCTGGTCTCCCAGTTAGCGGCATAACTGGTAGCGCCTACAATCAGCCCGCTGACTGCGGAATTGGATACTTGTATTGAATTGCCCTCTAAATGGCTGCCCGCTAAATATAAGGAATAAGCCGAAACCAAGTTGTTCCCTATGCCGTTCTGAGAGTCTGTTATAATGATTTTGTTTCCGGAGGCTTCCCCGTTGGATATAGTTCCTCCGTAAATTGTGTAGAGGGATGCTTCCGGCGCCAAATCGCCGGCGGCTTGCACCCGGTCCGTCGCCATGCTGGAAAGCACATAAACATCGCCGTCCTGCTCATCATAACGGTGTTCCGCCTGGTAACCTGTCAGCGTGGTAACAGCCTCCAGCGGAGCGTCTTTGTTTACTTGGGAGCCGGTAATGGAAACTTCATTGTTATTGGCCTGAAGCCCAAAGGTGGATTGTCCCGCCACAATATTGCGGTTTACCGTAGAATTAGAAATAGTTATCGTGTTGTCGTTTGCGCTGTTGTATACCGCCCAACCGCCAACCACTTGCGCGTTATGCAGCGGGCTGTTGTTGTCTTGTATCGTGCTGCCGGTAATGATGACTGTATTGCCGTTGGCGTTTTGCTGGCCGTGCCCGGCAACAATTTCGGTAGAACCGCTGACGGTTTCCCCGGCGTAAGTAAGCGTTTGATTGCTGTCGTCATCCGGCAATGCCCAGGCGGGCAGCGCCAGACAGGAGAAAAGGCTGATTAATAAATAATGTTTTTTCATTATATAATCTCCTATATATGATTCTTTATTATAGGTTTTATTCCGCAAATATGCTATAGGTATTTTTTATATATAAAACAAAAATATTTTAATAATGTTTATTTATTATATTAAATTTATATTTTATCTTATTAAGCCGTATGTAAAAAATACCGGGAAAAAGCCAAAAGTTCTTTTCCCGGTATTTATAAAGGCAAAATTTGGAGGGTTTTAATGAGTTTGTGGGGATAATTCCAACCCGTGCAAAATGCGCCAAGCCGCAACGGTTTGGATATCTTTAGCCGTTTGATGAATTTGTTTTAATTCTTGGGCGGAGGGAGGTTGAGAAGACTCCGGCAACAGTTCCAAGGTGTCAGAAGACAATTCCCCTATAGCGGCATCATTTTCCCAATAATAGGCATGCAACGCCAAATTTTGGCCCAGCAGTAAACTTTGTCCTAAGGAATAATATTCCGTTCCTTTAGGAAGGACCAATTCCAGCACCGTGGCGGGTATATCCATGTGGCTGCCTGCGGCGTCAGCGGGAAGCATGCTTTGCTTAAGCCCTTTCCCTACAATTAGCAGGGGAACGGACAAACGCTCATATAGCGACGGGTTGGACTGCATGGTCCAGCGGTCGGCATGGTCTCCGGTGATAATGAACAGACTGTCCGGGTATTTTTGGGACATATCTTGTACAAACTGGGCGATGTATTGGTCGGCATATTGAAAATGCTGCAGCCTTTGGATAAGAAGAGCTTTATCCGCCGTTTCAGGTGGGATGAACTGCCCCATTTGTTTTTCATCGGGAATTTGCGGCTCTTGTTTCATATCCACCACCAGCGGGCTGTGGTTGGAGCTGGTAAGAATTAAATTAAAGGAAGGTTCTTCCGTAATATGTTGGGATACTCCTTGTAGGAAAGCCTTGTCTTCCACGCCCCACACGCCGCCGCTGCCGCCAAAATCGGCATAGTAGAAAGATTCATCTATTTGTTGGTTATTCATAAAAATGCCTACGTTTTCCCAAGATGGAAACCCACCGTAAAAAAAGCGCGTTTTGTACCCTTGCTTGCGCAGTTGGACGGACAGCGCCGTCTCATACGGCTGCTGGGCGGAGAGGCGGTTGGCGGTTAATAAATTAATTTCCGGCATGCCCAATAAAACGGATGTTAAACCAAACATAGTCCCATTGGAGGAGGGAAGAAAATGTGGGATAAAAATACTGTCGTAGTTTTTTCTTAACAAGTTAAGCCCTTGGGCAATGGGTAAATGGTTGTATTTGTCCAGCAAGGGCCAGAGCATATAGGTTTCTGCCACGATAACAAAAATATGGCGGGGTTTATCCATTTTGGGGCCGCCCGCTTGGTGCTGCAAAAGCGGGAGCAGCGAATCATGGTTATATTCTTTTTCTCCCATTAAACGGGCCGCGGCTTCTTTTACGGTTTGCGGAGTAAGGCCGTTAAAAGAATTGGTAAATTGCTTATAGATGCGGCTGGCTTTGTATAAGGCTTGTATGTCGTCTAATATGGCTTCGTTTAACAGGTGCTGGGGCATACGCGCGGCGTTTTTCCAGTAAATGGAGCCGTTATAGGTAAAACTTCCGCCTTTGCGCACAAAAACAGCAGTGGGTACCAGCAGAACGCAAATGCATAGCACCGCCACCCATTTGCGCTGAATAACCAGCAACGGGCGGGAAATGGGCATCGCTAGCCGCAGCCACCATTTAAAGCAGAATATAGCCACTGCCGCACACGCTAAAGCTCCTAAGGCGCGCCATACGGCGTGGTATTGCTGTATAGCGGTTTGCACAATTGCCCATACATCATCATGCAACGTGTTAAATACAAATGGGCCGAAGGCATTATTAAATTCATGATAATAAGGAATACGGCTTTGAAATAATAAAGAAAGCCCCGTTATACAAATACAGGCCCAAATAAAACGCATCCGCTGCGCTTGCCAGCGGGGATAAAGCTGTTGCAACAATGTGCCCAATACAAAAGAGGGCAGGAATAACGCGCCGGCTGTTTTTAGGCTGATGCGTAAACCGTACCACATCGTTAAGGCAATGTCGTTGGCGGAGGTATCGGGGAGGAGCAAGCTGTGAAAATTAATTAAAAAAGCGGCCCGATATATGGAAAGAAGAATAAGCAGAAAAAGAAAAAACAGGCAGTCTTGCGTGAAGTTAAAAATAAACGCCTGGTATCTGTCAAAAGTTGGTTTTTTGTGTTTGGATGTCGGCATGGTTTTCCTGCTCCGCATACCAGGGTATTAAAAGCAAACAAAAAATTTGCATTAGTAGGTACATTAGTATACCTAAAATGTATTCTACAAAAATAATGGAAAAATAACGCGTGGAAGAAAACAAAAAACCACCTGAAAAGGTGGTTTGAAATCTGCCCAGTATAGGGATCGAACCTATGACCTTTCCCATGTCAAGGGAACGCGCTACCGCTGCGCCAACTGGGCTTAAATCGGTTTAAGTACTTATCTATTATAGCATATTTGTTTTATGAAGGGGGGAAGGCCTTTCTTTATATAGTGGCTAAGTTTTTGATAGTATTATATAAAACCATGCCGGAAGAATAAAAATGAAACAATATCCCCTGGCTGTTTATCCCAGTACTTACAAATGTGTTTTACTCCTGTTGTATTCCATTCTGTTTTTTAGCCTTTGGTTGTTTGGGTTTACCCACCCTGGATTTTTTCATAAATGGTTGGAGTGGGGTTGTCTGGCCTTTTTTGTGGGTGGGGCGTTGGCTGTCTGCTGGTTTATGGCGTTACGGTTTTTACATAAACCGCTTATATGGATTTATCCGGACCGGGTGGAAAATTTTATGCCCATAAAGAACCGCTATGAAACAATAAATTTTGGAGAGATGGAAACCTTTTCGGTTATGCGTACGAGTCGTTTAGTATGCATTTTAGCGGTGTGCCGGAACCGTAGAGAAAAGGTTTTAAATGTAAACAGTGCGCTGGTGCGTAATATACACCCCGTATGTGACTTGTTAAACCGTATGCTGACTCTATATCGGAAATCTTCCGGTTCCGTTACAGACGCGGCAGAGCGGTGAACGCTCTGCCAATGCTTGTTTTGTTTGGCGGTGTAGCTAAAGAAAATCGGTCATTTATCAAAAACCCCCTGTTTTAGACAGGGGGTTTTATGGATAGCGAAAATACCGCTGGCGCGTTAACGGCCGGACGGGAGAAGAGGACAGATTCTTATTATTTAAACGACCAGCTGGTTCCCAGGGTGTTTTCTATAAATTCCAGTAAAGCGCGGTGTAAGAATATGCGTTTGTGGGTGCGCACGCACAGGATTTTATGCGGGTCCTGCTTGGAGGGCACATTTAAAAATACCTGCGTTACGCCTTTGGTCATATCCAAATAAGAGTTTAATTTTTGCAGTTGGTCTTTGGTGTATTTGGCGGGGAGTTCTATGGTAAACTCCTGCGCGGCGGTAGCCAGCAAATCAGTTACGGTGGTAACGGATTGCAGGTTCAGCTCACAGCGGGCGCTTTCATCATCTACGCGTATGTCTCCGGTAAAGTTTAAGATGGCGTTGGGGGCCAACTTGTGGGACATGCTTTCATACGCTTTTGCAAAAGCGTTTACGGGCAAAGAGCCGGTGCAGTCTTCTATCACAAACTGGGCCCACTCTTTTTTTTGTTTGTTTTGGCGCTTTTTAAACAGGGTGATGATACCCACCACATTTAAGTGCCCGCTGGCTCTGCCTTCCAAAATGTCAATAATGGGGGTGCATTTTAATTGTTTTAAATGCGGTTGGTATTTGGCCATGGGGTGTCCGCTGAAGTATAAACCCAGCACCTCTTTTTCATAATTTAGCAGTTCGCTTTGGGTAAGCGGGCGGACGTTTTTCTTTTCTTCTTTTTTCTTTACGCTCATGACGGAGGACAAGTCATCCCCAAACAAACTGGCGGCGGTGTTTTGTTTTTCTTTGGCCATCATGTGGGCCAAGTCCACGGCGTCTTCCATAGAAGCCAATAAAACGGCGCGGGCTTCTTTGGGGCCTTTATCCGGCATCAGGCTGTCCATGGCGCCGGCTTTGATTAAACTTTCTATGGTTTTTTTGTTTGCTTGGAAAATATCCACCCGGTTGCACAAATCGGTTAAAGTTTTATAAGGGCCGTCTTTTTCGCGCTCTTTTACAATGGAAATACAGCCCTCTTCCCCGGCGTTTTTAATGGCTTCCAGCGCAAAGCGGATGTATTCTTTTCCGTCTTTTTTCTCTACGGAAAATTCCGGCTGGGAGGCGTTGACGTCCGGCGGCAAAATTTCAAAACCCATGCTGCGGGCTTCTTCCAAATAAGTAACTATTTTATTTTCTTTATCGTCCGCGCCAATGGCGTTGTGGCCGATTTCGTTGGTTAATGCGGCGCACATAAATTCTATGGGATAATTCGCTTTTAAATAAGCGGTTTGATAAGACACCAATGCATAAGCGTACGAGTGGGATTTGTTAAACCCGTACCCGGCAAAGGCTTTCATCTGCTCGTAAATATGCTGGGCGGTTTTTTCCGGAATATTATGTTGTTTGCATCCTTCCACAAATTTCACGCCGAATTTTTCCATCACTTCCAGTTTCTTTTTACCCATGGCTTTGCGCAGGGTGTCGGCCTCGCCGGGGGTAAAACCACCCAGCTTTTTGGAAATTTCCATAATTTGTTCCTGGTATACCATACAGCCGTAGGTATCTTGCAGAATAGAAGCCAGCAGCGGGGTTTCGTATTTAATTTTTTCCTGTCCGTTTTTACGCCGCACAAACATATCCATCATGCCTGATTCCATAGGCCCCGGGCGGTATAAAGCCACCAGGGCGGACACGTCGCTGAATTTAGAAGGCTGCAGCTTTTTAATCAAGTCCCGCATGCCGCCGCTTTCCAGCTGGAATATTCCCAGCGTTTTGCAGGAGGAAAGCAAGTCATATGTTTTTTTGTCGTCCAGCGGGATATCGTTAATATTAAAATGGGGGTCATGGCGCTGGCGGATTAGTTTTTCCGCGTTGTCTATGACGGTTAAGGTGCGCAGGCCCAAAAAGTCCATTTTTAACAGCCCCAGGTTGGAGCACGGCTCCCCTTCAAACTGGGTGGTTACCGCGTCGCGCGCGCCGCGCGCCAAGGGCACGTATTCGGATACGGCGTCTTTAGTAATCAGCACCCCGGCGGCGTGTATGCCGGTATGGCGTTTTAAGCCCTCCAGCTTTTGGGCCATTTCAAAGAGGCGCTTGCTTTGGGGGTTTTTGTCAATTTCATTTTTTAGTTCATTGATTTCCAACGCTTTTTCCAACGTCATTTTTGGGTCATTGGGAATCATTTTGGCAATGCGGTTGGCTTCCGCCACCGGTACGCCCATGGCGCGGGCCACGTCTTTTAACGCCAGTTTGGCTTTCATGGTTCCAAAGGTGATGATTTGGGAAACCCGGTCATGCCCGTATTTATTGCGCACGTAGTCAATTACGCGTCCGCGCCCCGCGTCGGACATGTCAATATCCAAATCCGGCATGCTTACGCGGTCTGGGTTTAAGAAGCGTTCAAAAAGCAGTTTGTTTTGTATGGGGTCTACGCGGGTGATGTCCAAACTATACGCCACCAAAGAGCCGGCGCCCGAGCCGCGCCCCGGGCCGATGGGTATATCATGCGCGCGCGCCCAGTTGATAAAATCCTGTACGATCAAAAAGTAGCAGTCAAACCCCATGGTGATAATGACGTTAAACTCAAACTCCAGCTGTTTCCAGTATTCTTCCGGCACGTTGCCGCGCATTTTTTTGGTAAGGCCTTTGCGGCATAAATCTTTAAAGTATTCGGCGGAGTTGGGGTACTGGGGAGGTATTTCAAAATTGGGTAAAATAAACCCGTGTTTGGGAAACTGCAAATCACACTTTTCCGCAATGGCTAACGTATTGGCGCAGGCCTGTGGTGTGTGGGAAAAGAGCGCGCACATCTCATCGGGGGATTTGAAATACAGCTCGTGAGACATTTTCATGCGGCCCTGGTCCGCCAGTGTTTTGCCGGTGGCTATGCAGACGTGTACGTCATGCGCTTCCCAGTCCTCTTTCTTTTCGTAGTGGCAGTCGTTCGTGGCAACCAGTTCTATGCCGGTGTGTTTGGCTATGTCTTTTAAAACGGGGATGGATTCCACTTCCTCTTTAATGCCGTGGTCCATTAACTCTATATAATAGTTCCCTTTGCCAAAGATATTTTCATATTCTTTAGCCAACGCGCAGCATTGTTCAAAGGTTTTTTCTCGCGTGTATTGGGAT
Source organism: Candidatus Avelusimicrobium aviculae (assembly GCF_949292495.1). Lineage (NCBI taxonomy): Bacteria > Pseudomonadati > Elusimicrobiota > Elusimicrobia > Elusimicrobiales > Elusimicrobiaceae > Candidatus Avelusimicrobium > Candidatus Avelusimicrobium aviculae. The sequence continues at coordinate 2,957 of NZ_CASEZB010000030.1, read as the reverse complement.
AAAAACCCTTTTAAACAGCCGGAAAGACAGATAAGGCCTCCCGCATGCGCGGCTAAAAGTTCTTTGTCTATGCGGGGGTGATAATAAAACCCGTCCACCCATGCCAAGGAGTTGAGCTTCATTAAATTCAGGTAGCCTTCGTGGTTGCGGGCCAGCAAGGTTAAGTGGCCGGTGCGGGATTTGTCTTTCTCGGTATGTTTGCCTTCGGTGATATAAAACTCACATCCCACAATGGGTTTTATGCCGGCGGCGGTGGCGGACTCATAAAAATCCAGCGCGCCGTACATATTGCCGTGGTCCGTCAGCCCCATGGCTTTGATGCCCTGCTGCGCAAGCCCTTTCAGAAAACCGGAAGGCTTGTGGTTTTCTGATATGCGAAGCATGCCATCCAACAAGGAGTATTCGCTGTGGTTGTGCAGTTGGACAAATTCCGCCATAGTGTATCCTTTATTTGCTGTAAAAGGCCGTTGTGGGTGCAGCGCTGTATATAGGCCAAAGGCCCCGCCGGGGCCAAAATATTATAATATGAACTATATGAAACATTATAGTAAATTAAAAGAAACAAAAATTTCCAGCAAAACATTGTATAAAGGGGTATTAACGGTAAAGTTAGATGGCGTGCGCCTGCTTAACGGCAATACTTCTTCCCGGTTGTATTTAGATCACCAAGGAGCCAGCGGTATACTGCCTGTGGAAGACGGCCATGTCTATTTGGTGCAACAGTACCGTTATCCGGTAGGTTCCCCCACGTGGGAAATTCCCGCCGGAAAACGGGAAAAAACACAAACTTTTCTTGCCTGCGCCCGTGCGGAACTGAAACAGGAAACCGGGCTGAGCGCCAAACGCTTAAAACAAATTATGGTTTTCCACCCATGCAACGCATTTTCTAATGAGGTGCAGCATTTGTATTTGGCTACCGGGTTAACCCGCGGGAAAGACTGCCCGGACGCGGATGAGTTCTTAAATGTAAAGCGTTTCCCTTTGGCGACCGCGTACCGGATGATAGAAACCGGAAAAATTACAGACGCCAAAACCATTATTACCCTGCAGTGGTACCGGCTGCATTGTCCGCAGGAAGAGAAAACTGTATAAAAAAAGGCGTGTTTTTTTAACTTTTATTAGTTATACTATATAAAGCTTTTTGTTGTTTATTTTAATGTTGCGAAGTAGTGCAAGGAGGTCTCGTGAAAACCAATTGCATACGGCGTAAGCGTGCTTTTACGCTTACAGAGTTGCTTATTGTGGTAATCGTAATCGGGGTATTGTCCGCCGTTACATTGCCCAAATTCAACCGCGTGATAGAAAACCGCAAAGTGACGGAAGCGGAAGAGATGATGTCCGCGGTTCGTACGGAACAGGAAAGACGGTGTACGTTGGACCAACACTACACCATGGACTTTGGCGCATTGTCCGACGTAATCGCGTCCAGCAATACAAAGAACTATACGTACAGTTTGCAGTCTCAGGGGATATCCGCGCGCAGCAACGGCGGGGATTATACGCTTAAGATTTTGTCCTATGAAGACGGGAGCTATTGCTGCACGGGGGACGGGTGTAAGAAATTAAACAAGAACTACCCGGACTGCGCGACGCTGAGCTTTCCCGTGTCCAATTGTGCTGGGACAGAAGGGGAGACCACTCCTCCCGGAACGGAGCCTACGCCTGTGGAACCTGAAGAACCGGAATGTGTTGACGGGCAGGTAACCGGCAATGAAGAATGTAATGGCTGTGGTACCCGGACTACAAAGAAATGCGTAGGCGGGAAATGGGTAGACAGTTTAGGTACGTGTTCTAAAACGGTTGCCGAGTGTACCCCAGACCCTGAATGTGAAGGCACTCAGCCCGCGGATGCCGTAAAGCAGTGCGAATGCGGAACGGTAAAAGCCTCGTATAAATGCGACGCTTCCACCAACTACCAGTGGGTACAGGGAGCATTCCCCGAATGTCCCGCCAAGCCGGATGATATAACGGAAACGTGTTCAGACGGGAAGACGGTACGCACGAAAGCCTATAGTTGTGTAAACAATGTATGGACAGCTGGAGACTGGGATAAAGAATGCCCGGCAGCTTGCCCAGACGGTAAAGAATTGTGGAATGGGGAATGCGTCTGTCCGAGAGCGGTAGAAGAAGAATGCCATTCCCTGGGCGGTACGTTGGATGAAAATTGTGTTTGCCAAAGAGAATGCCCCGATGGAAAAGAATTAGTAAACGGAAGATGTGTCTGCCGCAGAGCAGTAGTTGAAAGATGTGAAGCGGAAGGCGGTACGTTAGATGAAAACTGCGAATGTCAAAAAGGTTGTGTAGATTTATCTTCTTGCCCTAACAGGAAGTGCGATACTAATGCGGAAGAAGATTGTAACCGTGCAGGCGGTACAATGGATTGTTCTTGTTCGTGTATAGCGGCAGAGCCTTGTACTCCGTTTACTCCTCCTGCCTGTGATAATGCGGATTCTAAACGGACTGCGTGCCAAAATTCCGGAGGCACCTGGTCTGACAGCAGTTGCTTCTGCAACTGCCCGGATACACATGCTTCCAGCAATGGTGTTTGCAAAAAATTGGGGTTAGTATGGGTCAGTCAAACGGATTGTGATTTCCATTCTCCCCAAGGCGGCACTCGGTGCAGCAGTTTTACCTGCAACCGCAGCACGATGGGAAAATCTTGCTGGAATGTGTCTACCGGTACCGGCGGAGGATGTGACCCGAACTTAGGCTGCACCACTTACTGTAAAGAAAACTATACATGTAAGGTGGTAGAGTAAAGGGCAGTTATATAGTTTGCTGTTAACGGTTTATATAAACCCCCCGCTTTTTAGCGGGGGGTTTTATAACTACTGCTCACAATAAACCCCGGGCGTAAGCCCGAGGGATGGAGTGTGTATCCCCAAATCTTCATATTTAGTACCATCTCAATATGGAACTTACCAAATTAAGTCACTGCGTTTATCACTGCCGATACC
>NZ_CASEZB010000029.1:0-13415 GCF_949292495.1 Candidatus Avelusimicrobium aviculae | reverse complement strand
TGGTATCGGCAGTGATAAACGCAGTGACTTAATTTGGTAAGTTCCATATTGAGATGGTACTAAATATGAAGATTTGGGGATACACACTCCATCCCTCGGGCTTACGCCCGGGGTTTATTGTGAGCAGTAGTTATAAAAACGCCCCGGGAAGGAAACCCGGGGCGTTCAAAACGGACAAGCGCTTATTTATTTACAGCCGCAGGCATAGCCGGCATAGGCGGCAACGGCTTGGCATAGGTGCCCACATTAGGCAGCTGCAGTTTAACCGGCTGTAATGCGGGCTTTTTCCAGCTGTTGTATAAGAAGTCCGCCCCCACCGGCCAAGACAACGGCCTGATTATATTTCTTACCTGGCCGGGAGCCAACACTCCCAAACTCTTCATGGTAATAGCCGCGCCAGCGCCTAAGAACGCATAAGACATACCCAACGAATAGGTAGGAACCTGCTCGTCCACAATCATCGGGCCGCCGGGGCGGTTTTCGTCTGTCATAATATCCATGGACGTACTTACTACCAGCGGAGGAAGCGCCATCCCCACGTTAGCCGCTGAAAATACCGTGCGGGAAACCGCTTTATACCCGTCTTTTAAGCGTTTTTGCTCTTTTAAGTCTTTAGCGGCGTTTACAATGGTTTCCACTTCTTTTGAGCTCATATACCGCGCGGTGGCCAAATTCTGTAAAGATTGGAAGACGTTAGCCGTACCCAACCCCAGTAAAGTGCCGCCGGCAATCAGTTTGCTCCAGTTCCAAGCGTCCATATTGCCGTTGGCGTCTTTATCTACCGACAGCAGCAAACCGCCGCCCGTAGCGGAAGAAAGCAAGGAATATTGCAACATCTTGGTATAGCGTACTTTTTCATCCGCACCAAACAGGTTCAAAATAGGACCTGCTTTCCAGCGCGCGATAAACGGCGCCACCAATAACGCCCCGCCCGTAAAAGTAGCGGTCAGATTTTTCTTTTGATGGTCTTGATTCAAATGACCGGCGGAAATGTTAAAGACATCCGCGGAAGCCCACTGCTGCGCCGCCGGTTTTAACATTTGGTTGGTCGCTTTGTTATACGCGGCGGATTCAAACCCCGTAAGCATAAACGCGCCGGCCATCATAGGCAGCATAGCGGGGTTGGCCACCAGCCTATATGCCTCTAAGGATTCCTTTTTCAAAGTCTGCCATACTTGCCCTTTAGGGAACTTAAAGCCTTTTTCCATACCGATGGTGCGGTTGATGCTGGAAGAATGCATAATCATCAAAGCCGCGACAGACCCCGCTTCCAACACCGGGAAAGAAGAAGCAAATGTTGGCGGTTTGGAAACCAAACCGTCCCCGGTTGAGGAATACAGCCCGCCAAACACCAGCGGAGGAACTAACAACGCGGCAGAACCAATGTTTTTGGCCAACATGCTCTTTACCAAGCCCGTACTGCCGCTGGCTTTACCAATCAACGTGTTCAAGCTGGCGCGCAATAACGCAGAGGATAAACCAATGGCCGCCGCAGAAGGATACAACCACAGATAGCTGGGCAAACCGGCCGGCTTTTCACTGGAAGTTTTATTTTGGGGAGTATTCCAAACAAACCCCGCCGCCAACGGAAAGGCCAAACCGGTAGAGGATATAGCCAACGCCGCTTTCGTAACGCCCAAAGCGCCATAGCGTTTTACAAACGGGGTAAACATAGGAGCAAAGAAAGAAGGCACAAACGGCAAGAACAGCGTAATCATCATTTTAGCGGTATCGCTTGCGCCGTAAGGCTTATCGCTGGGATAAAATTCTTCCAAGGAAGACAACAACCCGGTGGAGGCGGAACTTAAGCTCAGCCCCGTAGCCACATACATGCGCCACAAACCGGTTTTTTTGGCGTCTACCACTAAAGAAAGAGGAGTGGATATTTTACTGCTGCGCAACGCAGTAACCAAATGCCCGGCCTCCCCTTTGGGAATACCAAAGAAGTACGGATTTTTGATATTAACTATCTCGTTGCTCTTATTGAAAAAGGAGAAACCTCCCTTTGTATCCACCACCAATTTATCTACGCCCAAAGCGCCCATATTAAAGAATTTGTCCGCCTTTACCACCATAGGCACTTCCTGCAAAGTACCGTTGGCCAACTGGCGGTATACCTGCAACATAGAAGAGAAGCGCTCTTCTTTATCTCCCGTTAAAGCTACGCGAGAGGCCAGCAGGCGGTTGTCTTTCAGCATCATGGAAATTGTCTTTTCTTCCGTGCCGCGGTGCCATTTCTTAGGGAACCAGGAAAATTCTTCCAGCCAGTTGCGCGCCCCGTTCCACCCGCGCGCCAATAAACCTTGTTTGGCGTAAGGGGACATCGTCAGCGCAAGCGGCTCAGGAGCGCCTACCATAGCCTGGGCCAGTTTAGGCAATTCACCCGGCCGGGCAATGATTTTAAAGTTCTCCAGCTTAAAAGGAGCGCCGGCGGCGTTAATCATGGAAAGGGTATACTCGCCCGTTTTTTCAGGTATAAAATCTACATGCTGGTAAAACCGGTCAGACACGCCGTTTAACCGCGGGTCCATACGCAGCGTTAAGGGCAAAGCATGCGTGCCCTTTGCGTCCCGCACAAAGGCGGCACGGGCTTCATATTCCACAGAGGGCTTGCGCACCACAGAACCAGACAAACTGCGCGCCGCCTTGGGAGCGGTAATAGAATAATCTTTACGCAAATTCCAGGCCAACACGTCGGTGAGTTTTAATTTTTCCGCTGGGGTAAAAATAGGGCTTTCATTTACCAATACCCCTACTTTTTTACCCAAAATTTGGCGGTATACGGCATTGCCGCGCCAAGCATGATAACTGTCATTGCCAAAAGGAACAAAACTGAGGAATTGGCGCCATTTGCGGTTGCGGTATTGATAAGACTGGTCCGCCAGTTTTACGGCATTTTCTAAAATTTTAGACGTTTCCTCTACTGCTGCGGGGGCTTTTATACCCGCCATAGCCAAATTATGCGACACCGCCGATAAACTTACTTTCCCCTCAGGCATTAAAGAGACGGTTTTGGTAAGCGCTTCCGGCACACTAAAAGCTTTATTGCCGCGAATAGAGCCCGCCAGTTCAAATATGGCGCGCTGATACGGGGTGGTGGCAAAGGCGGTTTCACCGGCCGGTACCGCGGTGTATAACTCATCTAACCATAATTGGCGGTATAAACTGTTTTTTCCGAACAAACGGGTTTTTAAAGAAAACGCCTCTTTCATGAACCGATCGTTTACGCGCGAAGAGGTTTGGGTTAAAAGTTGCTTAAACTCAGTAGCCTGCGCCGGAGTGGAAAACAGTTCTTTATCTAACACAATTTTCCCGGCTTCAAAACGGGCGGGAGACACAGCCTCATATCCCCGCGCGTACATGCGCACTTTGCTGGGAGCAAACTCAACAGACGCAAACAACGGAGCCTGCGCTTGAATTACCCCCTCTAAACGGGAAGATATTTTGGCGTTTAGGTTGCGCGTCCAGTTAGGGCGCAGTCCTTTTAACGCGGCCACTAACGGTTCGGCATTTCCTATATTTTTCAAACTGCCTAACATGCGGGTTTCTCCGGCCAGCTTACCAACACCAGCCAAAGCCCCGTTACCCAGCATCTTCATCCAGCGGAGGGCTTTAGGAGAGTTGCGCACGATATCCGCCCCAAACCACAAGAGCAGCACCACATCACATACGGCCGCGCCGTCCCCCCACCATTTATTACGGGTATAGGCACTTCTTTTTAATACATATAAATTACTCTTTTTATCATAGGGTTTAATCAGATAGCCATCTTTTACCTGTTTTCCCTTTACCGCCGCGGCAAAGGCTCCGTACAGCTTGTTGTCCAAAGCCAGTTCTTCGTCGGCGTTTAAATCACCCATCGTATTTAAAAACAAATAGCGGGAAAATACCGCCGCGGCAGGCAAACCTGTATTTTGGCTTAAAGCGGTTAAAGCCTGACGGCTTTGCGAAACGGTATTGGCGCCTCTTTGGGCTTCTTCTTGGGAAACGGTAATGACGCCTTTCCCGGCACCGGCATTGCTAAAATACTGGCCGGCACGGGTAATGACGTTGGAAGGAGTATATTTTTCCGCACCGCTTTTTCCGCTGATTAACGCCCCGACTAAAAACGGCAATATGGTGTCGCAATTAATATAAAATCCTTCCCCGCGCTTGGTAACCAAACAACGCCCGACGCCATAATTATGCAATACCTGCAGGCTGTCTTTGCTGCCCTCGGCCGCTAACATTAAGGCCAGCTCTTCCCAACCGTTGGAATAGGAACCGTCTTCCCCTTGGAATTGGGCCTTTTTAGACACATCCCCCAAATAGCGCTGGTTTCCGCCTAATTCATACTTGGCAAAATCATGCAACTCCGTAAAAGACAAGGGAAATACCGTATTATGTTCTCTCTGAACAGCGGCATGTAAAATACCGCCCACCGTTTTTGCCTGCCCCATAGACAGCAAGGCAGAAGCCCCGGCCAACAACACCGGCCCGGCCGCTCCGTTTACGTCTAAATGGCGTTCCACAAATTCGCTCACGGCCATGGAGGCCTCAAAACTTCCCTGCCCTAATTGCCCCAGCCCGGCCAAGGCGGAAAAAGCCCGCTCGCAGGAATAGGCGGATTTAGGGTTTAAACAACCGTCATTGACGGACAAATCTTTAATAAAGATATCCATCAACAAATCTTTTTCTTTTTGAGTAAAAAAGCTTTCCCCTTTAACAGTACGGTAAGACAAAAGCCGCGGGGTAATGCCCACCAGATAAGAAACGGCTTTTTCCGGGTGAGAGGCATATAAGGAAAAGAGCTGCTGTTTCTTTTGCAAAACAACTTTGTCGCGCTGTTCGTCCGCGTTTTTTTGGTAAAAGGCATAGCGGTCTTTAGCGCTCAAAAGGGCGCTTTTGGTTTCTCTATCCAGCTGAGATAAAGAGTCGTTTTTCCAAAAGAATAATTGCTCCCGGAATTTTTTTCTTATGGCCTCCATATCTTTTTCTATATATGCGATGCGTTCTTCTTTTTGGCTGTCCGTTTCCGGCTCGGACGGAGTGCTGGATTCTATTTGCTTATTTTGCAAGGAGGATAATTTTTCTTCAAATTGCGCTAAGGTCTTATCATACTGTTCTTGAATGGAAGCCCGGACGGCAGCCGCTTCTTTTTCAATGGCTTGCGCATCTTGTTCTTTAAAGGTTTCAAAAGAGGATTGTTTCGTTGTTTGCGTGGCGGAAGAGAAAAGAGGATTAAAAAAAGTTCTGATTTCTTCTAATTGTTTTAAAACGGGGTCTTTCTGAGCTAACTCTTGAAAAAAACGTTTGATATTTTCTTGTCTGGAAGGAGTATAAAATCCGGAAGGATTTTGGGCGGTATAGGCTCTTTCTTTTAATAATTTTTCTAAATCATCGGCGGATATGGGTAGTTTTGCTTTGGAAGTGGAAACAGCTTGGGCGGCGGCTTGGCCGGTTAGGTTAAAAATCATTACTACTGCTAGAATTAGGGATATAAAACGGCGGAATGCTTCTACAAGAGATACAGGTTGGTTTTTCATATATATAATCCTTTTAGAAATTATCAAATAGAAAGCTCCTTCACTTTCAATTTTCTATTAAAACCTTTTTTTTCGCAAGGGCCAAAGGGCCTATTTCGCGCTTGGGCCCACTGGTTCATTTTTAGACAAAAAACCGGACAAACTCTTACAGAGCTTCTCCGGTACTGAAAATTTACCCCGCATGGGATTTGAACCCATACCACCGGTTCCGAAGACCGGTACTCTATCCAGTTGAGCTAACGGGGCCCGTTTGTTATTGTATCAATAATTAGCCAGGTATGCAAAAGCCGTCAACAGTCCGCCTTGCGGATATACACAAAAAGGCGTTTCACACCGGGCCTATTCCTAGGCAAACAAAATTTGGTAGAATAAAATTATCTTAATTGCTGTAAGGAGTATACCTATGGGTGGACATTCACACTGGGCCGGTATTAAACATAAAAAGGCCCTCGTAGACGCTAAAAAAGGTAAAGTATTTACCAAAATTTTAAGAGAAATCACCATCGCCGCCAAGATGAGCGGCGGCAACCCGGACCAAAACCCCCGCCTGCGCAAAGCCATTGACGACGCCCGCGCCGCCAATATGCCTTCTGACAACGTAAAACGCGCTATTATGAAAGGTACCGGTCAGCTGCCGGGTGTTTCTTATGAAGAAATCACCTATGAAGGCTACGGCCCCGGTTCCGTGGCGGTTATTGTGGAGTGCACCACGGACAATAAAAACCGCACTTTCTCTGAAATACGCAAAATTTTCACCAGCCACGGCGGTTCTATCGGCACGGCGGGATGCGTATCCTATATGTTTAAAAGCAAAGGGCTTATTGTGGTAAAGAAAGAAGACATCGGTGAAGATGAACTGATGGATTTAGCCCTGGAAGCCGGCGCCGAAGACGTGCGCACCGCGGCGGACGTATATGAAGTAATCACCGCCCCGGAAATGGCCGCCTTGGACGCTGTTAAAAAAGCCATTGAAGCTAAAGGCATTACGCCCGAATCGGCCGATTTATCCATGCTGCCCGATACGGAAGTAAATATCACCGACGAACACACCGCCGAAACCTTAATGAAAATGCTGGAAGCGTTGGACGACCACGACGACACCAAAAACGTGTACGACAACTCCAGCATTGACGAAGCGGTAGCCGCCAAATTGGACGCATAAGAGGCCGCTTGACCACTAAAATAACCACCGTTTTAGGTATAGACCCTGGTTTAGACAGAACGGGATGGGCAGTTCTCACACGAGATGCCCGTTCCGTTTTGTCTTTAACGGCTTGCGGGCTGATACACACTCAGGCCGGCCAAGAACTGCCTGCCCGGTTGGATTATATTTTCCGCCAGCTTCAGCAAATTTTGCAAACATACGCCCCCCAGCAAGTAGCCATGGAGCAAAACTTCTTTTTAAAACGCGCCGTTACCATGGCTAACACGGTCATGACGCGCGGGGTAATTTTGCTGGCGTGCGAACAGGCGCAAAAACAAATTACTTTTTATCCCCCCAAGCGCGTTAAAATGATGTTATGCGGCACCGGCGCGGCTGACAAAAAACAAGTGCAGCGCATGGTGCAGCTTACCTTAAATTTAAACAAGCCCCCCCAGCCAGACGACGTGGCCGACGCTGTGGCCATTGGGATATGCCACCTAAAAACCTCTCCGCTTAATAATATGCTAAACGTAAAGACGGCTTTCTTGGAAAAATTAAAAGCCGCCCGGGAACAACAAATCAAAAAAACAGTTAAATAATTTTCCTTTTTAAAATTCCGGCAAAATAATTTTTGAAACATTTTCCTTGCACAAAATAAACACAAACTCCCGGTTAATTCTTTTTCCTATTTCAAACGAAACTATCAATAACCAACCCTGCCGTTTCTTTTTTAAGGAAAGAACAAACGGCAGGCCTTTTATCAATATGCTAAAATGAAATTATGATAGGCTACTTAAGAGGGGAAGTTTTGGAAGTGCGGGAGGACGGCGTTCTCCTGTTATGCGGGGCCGTGGGGTATGAAATCAACATGGCCCATTCCTGCGTGCTGGAATTAGAGGCGGGAAAAGAAATATCCCTTTATATAGCCGAATCCATTTCCCCTTACGACGGCACCGTGCTGTACGGCTTCTTAACCAAAGAAGACAAAGAACTTTGGACGCTTTTTAAAACCGCTATTCCCAACACAGGGGCAAAAAAAGCGCTGGAACTGTTAAACAAAGCCTTGCGCAGCGTGGCGGACTTTCACAAAGCCATTGTTTCCAAAGACCCTAAAATTTTAACAGGCATTTTTGGCTTCACGGCCAAAACGGCGGAAAAGCTCATCAACTCTTTAAAAGACAAGATGGACGCCGTATCCGTACAGGGCGAAAGCAAAATAAAAGTGCTGGACGACTCCCCCTACATGACCCCCGTGCTGGAAGCGTTAAGCGCGCTGGGGTATTCCGCCGCAGAGGCGCGCCGCGCGATAGAAAAATTATACGCGCAGGGCCTTAACCCAAATGACAAAATAGAAAATATCATTAAAGAAGCTTTGCGGGTACTTAAAAAATGAGCAATCAAAACGATATTTTAGACGTTAAACAACTTAGCGAAGAAGCCGGCGGCATGGAAGCGGCCCTGCGCCCGGGCACGCTGGACGAATTTGTGGGGCAGGATAACTTAAAATCCAACCTGCGCGTATTTATAGAGGCCGCCCGCGCCCGCCAAGAAGCGCTGGACCATTGCCTTTTTTACGCCCCGCCCGGTTTAGGTAAAACCACTTTGGCCAATATTCTAGCCAAAGAGATGGGCGTAAACATTAAAGTTACTTCCGGCCCGGTGCTTGCCCGCCCCGGGGATTTGGCCGCCATGCTGACCACCGAACTGGCCGACGGGGATATTTTATTTATTGACGAAATACACCGCCTAAACCCCGCCGTGGAAGAAGCCCTCTACCCCGCCATGGAAGATTTTACTTTCTTTATTAATACCGGCAAAGGCCCGGGCTCCACCACGTTAAAACTGGCCGTACCCAAATTTACCTTGGTGGGCGCCACCACGCGCTCCGGCCTGCTTACCGGCCCGCTAAGAGACCGCTTTGGCATTGTGTTTAATTTGGGCTTTTATGAAATTTCTGAAATTACGGATATTTTGGCCCGTTCCGCCCGGCTGTTAAACATCGCGGCGGACCGCGCGGGCCTGACCGAACTGGCCAAACGCTCCCGCGGTACCCCGCGCATCGCTAACCGCCTGCTGCGCCGCGCGCGGGATTTTGCCCAAGTAAAAGGGCAGGGCGTTATCACGCAGGAAATCGCCACCCTGGCTATGAACTCTTTAGATATTGACAACGAAGGCTTAGACAGCGTGGACAAACGCATTTTAGAAGCTTTAATAGACCGCTTTAACGGCGGCCCGGTAGGGGTGGAAAATTTAGCTATCGCCGTGTCAGAAGCGGTGGATACGCTGACGGACGCCATAGAGCCCTATCTCATTAAGGCCGGTTTCATTGCGCGCACCCCGCGCGGGCGTGTGGCCACCCCCAAAGCGTATAAACACTTAAACCGCAAACCGGCAACGGACTTATTATTTTAACCATGAAAACCAAAAGCCTTTTTTTGTTAACAGCTGTTTGCGGCTGCCTGTTATTGGCGGCCTGCGCGGCGCCTTCCGCGCGCAATGCGGGAGGGCAGCAATCTGCCCGGCCGGAAACCACCGTGCGCGTACTGCTGGCTGAAAAACAAAAAACGGCCTCTTTTAAACATTCCGGGCTTTTATATATTTACACCAAAGACCGTTCCAAAAGATACAAAATTTCCAACGCGGGCACATTGTCCGCCCGTGCGCTGGGCGGCGGCAAAGTACAAGCCGGCACCCTGCAAAGCGCCCAGCCTGTTATATTGGAGCCCGCCCCCGGCAAAACCATTACGTTTAACGGAAACGCCTACGCGGGCAAAATGTATTTAGTGCCGGACGGGAGCTACTTTCATATAGTGGAATACGTGCCTTTGGAAACTTACCTTTACGGCGTGCTTCCGTATGAAATGAGCTACACCTGGCCCGCCGAGGCTTTAAAAGCCCAAGCCGTAGCCGCCCGCACATTTACCTTAAAAAGCATGGAAACCACCGGCAAACGTTACTTTGATTTGTATAACGACGTACGCAGCCAGGTGTATAAAGGAACAGGCAAAGTGTATCCTTCCGTAAAAACCGCGGTGGATAAAACCCGCGGGCAAATTCTTACCTTTGAGGGAAAATTATTTTATACCTATTATCACGGCAACTGCGGCGGCGCTACGGACAGCGTAACCAGCTGGAGCCCCAGCGCCAAAGCCATTAAACCCCTTTCCGGCGCCAAATGTGGTTATGACAAGCACGCCAAAAATTATTCCTGGCAGCAAACCGTCCCCCTCGCCAAGGCGGAAAGTTACGCCGCTTCGCTGGGGTTAAAAGGCAAATTAAAATCCATCAAAGTGGCCCGCAAAACCAAAACCGGGCGCGCTACTAACATTACCGTACGCACCCAGAAGGGGAGCAAAACCGTCGCTTGCGGAAACTTCCGCTCCGCCTTTGGGTTAAAAAGCTGTAAAATCACCAAACTCTCCCTGCGCAAGAAAGACGTTTTGTTCAAAGGCAGGGGTTCCGGCCATGGGGTGGGCATGTGCCAAGACGGCGCAAACGGCATGGCTAAGGCCGGGAAAAACTACAAAGACATTTTAAAAAAATATTATCCCGGGGCTAAAATTACCCAGGTAAAGGATTTATAAGTATGGCATTTGAACGTTTCAAAAAATTAGATTTAGACCCGCTTATCGCCAAACAGCCGGCCACCCCGCGAGACAGTTCCCGCCAAATGGTGCTGCACCGGGACACCCACACCATAGAACACCGCATTTTTAGGGATATACACGAATACCTAAACCCCGGCGACACCCTGGTAATGAATAATACCAAAGTATTCCCGGCTAAACTGTTTGCGCATAAACCCACTGGCGGAAAGGTGGAAATTCTGCTGGTGCGCCCCACGGTAAACAGCCGCACCTGGGCGGTGCTCACGCGCGACTATAAAGAAGGCATCACGCTGGATTTTTCCGACGGGCTGAGCGCCAAAGTTTTGGGCAAAACGGAAAATAACGAAGCCGTACTGGAATTTAATACCGACGACATCCTCCCCTTTTGCAACGCCCATGGGCTAATGCCGCTTCCCCAATACATAGAAAAAGCCCGCAAGCACAGCGGCCTTACCCCCAGCATAGCCACCGATAAAGAACGCTATCAAACCGTATACGCCAAGTATGAGGGCTCCATCGCCGCGCCTACGGCGGGTTTTCATTTTACGCCGGAACTGCTGCAAAAAATACAAAACAAAGGGGTGAACATCGCCTACATCACCCTGCATGTAGGCTGGGGAACGTTTAAACCCCTGCGCGGCGAGCCGCAAGAACACCATATGCTGGCCGAACTGGGCGAAATATCCTCCCAAACGGCGGAGCTGGTAAACCAAACACACGCCAACGGCAAGCGGGTTTTTTCCGTAGGAACAACCAGCACCCGCACGCTGGAAAGTTTTACTGACGAAAACCGCCATACCCACAGCGGCAAAAAATGGACAGACTTGTTTATTTACCCCGGATACAAATTTAAAGCCATAGACTGCTTAATCACTAATTTTCATTTCCCGGACTCCACTCCTTTGTGCATGACATCCGCCTTTGCCGGGGAAGACTTTATTTACGAAGCCTACCTGCAAGCTGTGGGAAAAAAATACCGTTTCTACTCCTTTGGGGACAGCATGATGATTTTGTAGTTTCTCAATAAAATAAAAATGAACCCTTTTGATTTTAAACTTATGTTTATAAACGATATGGGCAGCGGGGCATTTATTCCCTTGGAGTATTATTGGAACAGAGCCGCCCAGGCAAAAATTAAACGCCGCTGGGAGCGTTTTATTAAGTTTATCAAGCGCAACTACCTTTTACCACAAGCCCAAAAATTAGCTAAAGAGATTGATTTTTAAGCCCATTTTTAGCCCGATACGGAATATGGTAAAATATAAATATATGGCCCTTATTTCCCCCTTTCAAATTTTACATAAAGACCCTTCCTGCAAGGCCCGCAGCGGTATTTTGTATACCAAACACGGCGCCGTTCACACCCCGGTGTTTATGCCGGTGGCTACACAAGCCAGCGTAAAAGCGCTGACGGATGAAGACTTGCGCAACGTGGGGGCGGAGTGTTTGCTTTCCAATACTTACCACCTGTATTTGCGCCCCGGCACCAAAACATTGGAAACGTTGGGCGGGCTTCACCCCTTTATGAATTGGGACAGAAGCATTCTAACGGATTCCGGCGGCTTTCAGGTATACAGTTTGTCTAAATTTCGCAAAATTAAAGAAGAAGGGGTTACTTTCCAGTCTCACCATGACGGAAGCAAACACCTGTTCACCCCTGAAAACGTAATAGATTTTGAAAGCCAAATAGGTTCTGACATTTGGACCATGCTGGACGTGTGCATACACGCCAAAAACCCTTCCAAGCACAACGCGCGCGAAGCGTTGGACATCACCAAACGCTGGGCCGAACGCGCCGAAAAAGCCTACCATAAAAAAATTGCCGAGCAATACATTACCCAAAACCCGGACGGCTCTTTTACGGTAGGGAATTCCCTTCTGTTTGGAATTATACAAGGCTCCATTTACCCGGATTTGCGCAAAGAAGCGGCCGAGCATATGGCCTCCCTGCGTACGCACGGGTATTGCATAGGGGGGCTTTCTTTGGGGGAAACGCTGGAGCAAATGAACGCCGCCGTAAGCGCGGTGACGGACGTGCTGCCCGAAGGCAAACCCCGCTATTTTATGGGGCTGGGCACGCCCATAGAAATTTTAAATTCCATAGAGCGCGGCGTGGATATGTTTGACTGCGTATGGCCCACCCGCGTAGCGCGCAACGGCCAAGTAATGACCAGCGAAGGCAAACTGAATATTAAAAATGCCGAGTTCCGCCTGCAAACCGGCCCCTTAGACCCCCAGTGTGACTGCTACACCTGCCGCCATTATTCCCGCGCCTACATCAGCCACCTGTTCCGCGCGGCGGAGCTTACCAGCCACCGTTTAATTTCCATACACAACATACGCTTCTTAATACGCTTAATGGAACGCGCCCGGGAAGCCATTAAAAACGGCTCTTTCCTAGCGTTAAAAGAGGAAGTGGTTTCCAAATACAAATAAACGCCCTCTGCTTATAATAACCTGGCGTTTATTGCAAAAAACTCTATAAAGCTTACCCCGCCAACCGGCGGGGTTTTATTTGCCCTATCCATTGCATAACCTTGCTTCCATACCTCTTTAAATATGTTTTTACGCCCTTTTATAAAAAAGGGGAACCCACACTGTGCAGGTGCGGGTTCCCTTGGGGCGTAAACTCTCGGCCATGAAAAAACCGAAAGCTACGTAAAACGACTTGTTATTCCTTAAGACTTACACACACATTCATGTCTAATAACGTTAGCTCCTACAGAGGCACAAGATTCCCAGAAACAGGTAGCCCCTTCAGTAGAACACGTTCCAGAGCAGGAAGCGGAAGGGCACGTCCCAGGATATGAGCCTAAAGATCCGCTTGTACAAATACCGGCTTCTCGGCTGCCTCTTTCCGTCCAGTGCAAACTAATTTTACAAGTATCCGAGGTCAACTCCCAGGCACATTTATCTAAGCTGGTATTGTACTTGTACGTTTTCTTGCCCGTATATCCGGCAGGGCAGCTTTCCGTCTTCGTTAAGCTGGACGGCTGACCCGCGCATTTACAGCTGCTATTGTCGCCATAAGTCCAGGTGCAGGTATCGTGGTTGTACGTATCCGTGATGGTACCCGTCCACTTGCTGTTTTCGCCAGAGCATTGGCGGGTTGTTGTACTTTTGCCGCTATACTGCACT
>NZ_CASEZB010000028.1:0-18633 GCF_949292495.1 Candidatus Avelusimicrobium aviculae | reverse complement strand
GATACATACCAGACCTCCTTTATTAAGGCCTAATGGCCGATTACAGGCATTTTTACCAAACAGATACTTCTAAAAACCCTAACCTGTTAATCCCCACTGTATCAAAAAAAAAAAACAAGTCAAGCAAGTGTTAAAACTACCTTGCTTGACTTATGGTATTTTTTAAAATCTTTAACAAAACAAACTAAAAGCTATATCCGCTTCCGCCGGAGGCGGCCCACTTCCAAAAGGCATCTTCAAAAGCGTTCATGTCATTATAGTAATATACTTTTTTTAATGCTTTTTCAACGGAATAAGGCTCATAAATCTGTTTGCCGGAAGCGTCTCTCTTTAAAAACCCGCTGGACGGATCCCGCACGGCTTCCCCTTCAGCCAGCAGTTTAGTAAACTGCTCAAATTGCATGCGTTTAGACGGATAGGAAGAATTACCCGGGTTTAATAAAAACCGCACCATAGTATACGCCTGGAAATACCAATCCTGGGCTTGCCCGTTAGACTCCATCATATTCAAAGAACCCTCTTTCATAAACTGGTCAAACGGCATAAACGTGAGGGTTCTGCCCGGTTTGCGCATCATATTGGTGGGAGAGGAATTCCACCCTAAAGACATACGGCTGGACGGGTCCCGCTGGAAATTTAAGGTCTTAAAATCCTGCGCCCACGGCCCGCCCTGCGTGCCGTTATAAGCTTGGTCTTCCATCAGCACGGCAAGGCCCTCATCTAACCAGGCAGGAGTCATAATCTGGTACGTGCGGCGTTTGTCAAAAAACTTTTGAGTAAAAATATGCACCAGCTCATGCGTGAACATTTCTTTTAATTCCTGGGTTTTATTGGGCTCATCATAAACCACAATTTCGCCGCGGGTGGGATAAGCCATGGCGCGGCTCCAGGGTTTGGCGTTAGGTTCATATTTCAAGTAAGATTGATAATCCTGATATACAAACACGCGAACCCGGTCAGACATCATCCAAGGAATAAATCTTTTTAACGTATTATAAGACTGTTCAAACACGGCCGTCATATTAGCGGTTCCGCTGCCTATATCACGCTTTTGGGTATATACGGTAAAATTTTTACTTTGGCTTTCCTTCCATTGCACCCCGGGGCGGTATACGTTGGGGTTAAAACGGCGCGCCTTGGAAGAAGGCACCGTTGCCGTGACGTTTTTAGCGGCCGGCGGAGGGATGGTGCGCCCCCCTTCCTGAGAGTTTTTAGCTTGCCGAAGCATACGCACGGCTACTTCCACTTCAGCCGCTTCTTCCTGTTCTTCTTGGGAAAGTTCTTCTTTGGAAGCATTATCTTCCCCCTGTTGGCTTTCCGGCAAGAGAGCGTTTTCTTTTTCTATCGCTTTTTCCAACTCCGTAGGTTTGGCAGAGGTTTTGAGAGTGACGGCCTTGGAGGAAGTCTGTTTAGTACTGCGGGTAGAACTGGAAACGGAAGTTTTGGAGCTAGACACGGTCTTGCGAGGCTGAACCTGCGTCTTTACAACCGAAGAGGCATTGCCGCCCATATTAATAGGCATTTCCAAGGTGGAAGACGCTGTTTTAGCCCCCTGTGAATTAGACGGTACCTGCGTTCCCGCCGCGGCCTGGGAAGAAGAAACTTGTTGCTTCTCTTTGGTTAAAGACTGTTGCAACATATCTATATTAGATGTAGGAGTATTTACCTCCGACACTTGTATAGAAGAAGAAACTGCCCCCGCACCCGCGGAAGCAGTTCCTTGCGCATAAGAACAAAAAGCAACAAACAGCAAAGCAACAAACAGGCAAGCGTTTCTTTTCATAAGCCGCCCCTGACTATAAAGAAGCCCCTTCGCTGTTTAAAACTTCAAACACCATTTGCAGTTTGCCGTCTTCTTCCTTACCGGTAAAGTCTTCCTTGGGGTAGGAGGAATCCGGACTGGCATTATCATATAACCAAGCCCGAACGGTATAGGAGACATTATCTATTTGATAGGAACAGTCATAATAACGGTGTATAGCATTACCAGTGCTGGAACAAATACCGGTTGTTTCGTCGTAATCGTCACAATACATAAAGGCGCCGCGGCCGTCTCCGTTAAAATCGCCCAAAAAAGCTTCCGGCGATTTAGACGCCCATAAAGAGTTTACCTCCGCCATGCAGGAATCCACCATCAACTGCGTGGAAACGGAACGCCGTGTATGACGGGCAGTAATCGTGCGGGATAAAGTGGCCCGCAACAACATGGCGGCCATACCGGCCAAAACCACGGTCACTAATAAAACCTGCATTAAAGCAGCACCTTTGTTATTTTTTATAAACATATCAAACCTCTCTTACAGACCGTTAGGTAAAAGGAAAGTTTCTTCCACGATATCATTCACCGGCGGGGTGGAATCCAATTCCGTAATAATAGTTATATCCAACGCGCTGCCAATAGTGCCGGTACCCACACGTTTAAAATACGGGGAGGAATATCCTTCATAATTGTTCACATACTTTACATTACGCAAAACAATTTCCCCATTGCGGGTAATAGTTCCCCCGCGGGTAGCGGAGGATGGAACCACTTGATTACTGCGCGCTGCAGAACCCGTGGCCGAACCTTTATTAAAACGATAAGTCACGCAACCCATGCCGCTTACGCTGGTAAGGGTTTCCCCCAGCATGGTTTTATTATCACACAACTCAATTAAAGTGCCGCTGCCTGGGCCGGAAGAAGCCCCCATATTAATGTAGGTTGCTGCGTTAATATCATCACGCAAAGTGCGTAAAAATAAAGATAAATTATTGCGAAGCATTACTTTGCTGCGCCCCACGCCGGATTCACGCGTGGCAGCCGTGGTTAAAGAGGCCAGAGCCACGCCAATCAACCCCACCACCATAACGGCTAAGAGGACTTCCGTTAACGTAAAACCGTGTTTATTCTTCATATATCCCCCTCTTATTTGGTTAACGTATACCCGTTGCAGCGAATTTCAAAAGTAACCGTTTTGCCGGCAGAGGCGTTCTTGGGAGCATCTTTATCATAAACTCCCTCCTCAGTCGTCCAATCCGTATTTAAAATTTTATCCCGGCCTTCTTCCGGCAACATGCTGGACCATCTGCCCGCGCTGGCTTGATTTATACGGTATACAAAACAACTTTTTGCGCCAGTAGCATCATTACAATCATTGGCCACATCACGGTCACAAACGGGCGGCAATAAACAAGCAATATTATGGGTCCCGTTCGCGAGAGGATCTGTATCCGTATGGGCATTAAAACGGGCACGCCCGCACAAACCTTCCCGGAACGCCTCCGGTACATAAAACTGCCCTTTATCATCCTTTGTTTGCAGATCAAAATCTGTATTATATACATAGGACTGCAACTGCTCATGCGCCTTTTCCACCGCAAAAACCAACTCTTCGCGCAAATCCGGCGAAGAGGTTTTACGTGAGGCGGAAAGCAATACCGCAAACGATCCCGTGGCTACAATAGCCAAAAGGGCCAAAGCGATTAACCCCTCCAACAACGTTATGCCTTTTTTGCCTTTTAAAATGCTTTTAATCATAAAACCCTCTACTTAATTAGTTGCGTTGTCTGTTACTTGCAGACTGTTCTCATTCAAATAAATATAATATTTTTGCCCGCCATAATTCTGTGTATATTTGTTACCGGCGGCAGAAGCATCGTTGCCTACAGCCACTGCGTATGGTTTACCGTTGCAGGCGGAAGGCACATTGGCCACACATGAATAAAAGGTATAGGGCAGACCGGCAAAATCATTGGCGTTTAAGTAGCCACAGGCAAACAGCTGGGTAATGTCAGCCGTTTTTCCCGTACCCGGAACGCCGCTGGCGCCTAAATCTTGGCATGTCCCTACGGAGGTTAAACCGTCTCCAGTAAAACTGCCTGTAATTTTAACGCCTTTGCTGTTTTGGTAAAAAGAGCGCAAGGCTTCGGAGAGTTTTTTTACCCCCGCCTTTGCTTGGCTGTTGCGCTGCTCAAAACGTACAGAACGAAACGCGGGCACGGCAAAGCTAAGTATTACCGCTATAATGAGCAATACGGCTAAAATTTCCATAAGGGTAAAACCTTTTGTATTATTCACAATCGTTTTTCTGTCCATCCGTTTCATAAGGCCCCCTTGCAAGCCCTATAAGTTAACCGTAGACTGGTCCGTTTCCGCGTCATAACAATAAATCTTTTTTCCGTTGTATTTGGAACCCAGTTTACTGTTATTGCCAGTCATACAGGCAACACTGGAACCTTCCACCGTATATTTAAAATATCCGGAAAACCCAAGCTGGTCCACATAACCGTTAGCCACTAGGCAGCTGGCAGGCCATTGCGCTGAGGGGTTAGAAGCAAAACTGCGCTTACAAATATCTCCGCTGGCGCCTACTACGGACACATCATCCGAAATATTATCACTGCCAAAACTAATCCCCGGATAATCTATATGCGCCCGGTAATTGGCCAATGCCAAAGAACGCACCTTGGCGCGCCCCTCCGCTATACGGGATTCTGCAACGCTGTTGCGGTAGCTCACTGTGGCAAAAACAGATAAAATACCAATAATAGTGGCTGCAATCAACAACTCCAGCAACGTAAAACCACCTACAGAATGCCAAGCGTTTTTCTTCATAACCATATTCCTCTAAAAATATAAAAACTTATATTTAAGCCTCTTATAAGTATTGCGAAGTTTTGCGTATTTGTCAATTACCGCGCGTAGAGGTCACCCCGCCCGGATAAGTAAGGGTTTCCACCCCAAACCGGTCCACACAAACCTGATATGGAACGGGAGAATTACTATTACTGGCTTTTTGCATGCAAACATCGCAATTAGTGGCAATAGAATAGGAATACCCGTGCATACCGCTCATGGTGGTTTTTATATAATCATTTGTAAACAAACACTCATGCGGATACTTCCGGCAGCCTTCTTTATTTAAAGTTCCGTCCCCATTCTTGTCAGAAGCGGTGGGAGAGCCAGAACAAGACGTGCCTTTATACATTTGAATCACATTGTGCAAACCGCTGGAAATTTCCAGCAGTTTGCCCTCAGCCGCTAAAAAGCGGTTTTGTTCTTGGCTTTTTTTATAGGCGGGAACCGCAAATGCCGCAACGGACACCGCGATAACCACCACAATCATTACTTCTATTAACGTAAAACCTTTTTTCATACAGCCTCCTAGTTGCCCCCGATTTGGGACAGTTTAAAGATAGGCAAGAAGATAGAGGCTACAATAATACCAATTAGCGCACCCACACCGCAGATCAAGATAGGGTCAATCACCGCGGAGAAACGGGCAATGAACTGGTCTACGTTATCGGCATAGAATTTAGACAGCGTGGCAATAATGGCCGGCAATTTACCAGATTCTTCACCCATTAACATCATTTCCGTCATCAACCCGGGGAAAATACCCGTCTCACGGAAAGATTCAGAAATAGATTTACCAGCAGCCACTTCCGCGCGCACCTGTTTTAAGGCGTTTTGGATAATGACGTTCGTGTCAAAAGATTCTTCCAACACGGAAATAGCGTTTAAAATGGTAACGCCGGACTGTAACAGCGTAGACAAAGTGGAAAGCATCCGGTCATAATAAATATTCTTTAAGAAGTTACCAAACAAAGGCATAGACAGCAAAAACGCGTGCCAGCGTTTTTTGCCTTCCGGCGTTTTAATGTAAAAACGGAACCCGACGAACAAACCGATCATCATGACAATAAGCAAGATACCGTGGTTGATTAAAAAGCTGGATACCGCCAAAACCACTACGGTAATCATCGGCAGTTCAATATTAAAGTCTTTAAAGATTTGGGCAAACGTAGGCACGATACCCAAAATAAAGTAAATCAACACGCCGACAGACGCCGTACCCAAAATAAACGGATAGGTAACAGCCGTAATGATTTTGCTTTTCATTCCCTCTTGGGTTTTGGTATATTTTGCCACCTGCATGAGGGTGTCCGCCAACTGGCCGCCCACCTCACCGGCTTGCACCAAAGACAGCCAAATGGTAGAAAACGTGCGTTTATGGCGGGAAAGCGCCGTGTGTAAAGAGCTGCCGCCTGCAATATCTTTAGCTACTTGGGTAAGTACGGTACCTAACATCGGGTTGGAAGCGTATTCCCCCAGCAGCGAAATGGCGCGCACCAACGGCACACCGCCGGCAAGCAGAGTAGAAAGCTGTTCAGCAAAGAAGGCCAACACGTGCCCCGGCACTTTACCCGTCTTTTTCGGGCCGCCGGCCACACCGCCAAACAGGCTGGCTCCGCCTTCTTTAACATCCAACACAATATAGCCCTTATTCTGCAGGGCGAAAATTACTTTTTCCCGGCTGTCCGCCTCCACGCTGCCGCGGAGTTTTTTGCCGTTCATGTCTTGCACTTCATAGGTAAATTTTGCCATAAAACCCTCTTTTTAATTGATTATTCATCAGACATCGTGGCAGACAATACTTCATCCACCGTAGTAATACCGCGAATTACCTTATGCCAGCCGCTGGCACGCAAATTTAACATGCCGGAGCGGTCAGCCGCTTGTTTAAGAGCAACCAAATCCTGCGTTTTATAAATGATTGTACGCATTTCTTCCGTCATGCGGTACACTTCATAAATAGCACGGCGCCCCATGTAACCTGTGCCAAAGCACTTTGGGCAGCCTACTGATTTGAAAAAAGTCCAACTGTTTTGGTCTTTGGGATTTAAATGCCCTTCTTTTGCAATTTGGGCAAGAATATTGCTGTCTGGCATATGCGGCACTTTGCAATACGGGCATAATACGCGTATTAAACGCTGGGCCGCCACCAAGGCCAAAGAGCTGGACAATAAGAAAGGTTCCATCCCCATGTCAATCAAACGGGGAATAGCGCCTAAAGCTTCGTTCGTGTGCAGGGTAGATAACACCAAGTGACCCGTTAAAGCCGCTTTTAAGCAGGCTTCCGCCGTTTCTGTGTCGCGCACCTCCCCCACCAGAATAACGTCCGGGTCCTGACGTAAGAAAGAACGAAGCCCGGCCGCGAACGTAAGCCCAATAGATGCCTTTACCTGCACCTGGCTGATACCAGC
The DNA here is from genome assembly GCF_949292495.1 of Candidatus Avelusimicrobium aviculae. Lineage (NCBI taxonomy): Bacteria > Pseudomonadati > Elusimicrobiota > Elusimicrobia > Elusimicrobiales > Elusimicrobiaceae > Candidatus Avelusimicrobium > Candidatus Avelusimicrobium aviculae. The sequence continues at coordinate 11,607 of NZ_CASEZB010000028.1, read as the reverse complement.
CAGTTTATATTCCACCGGGTCTTCCAACGTCATAAAGTTTAACTCCGGCGTACGAATGGTGGTTAATACCGCGTTAAGCGTGGTAGATTTACCGGAACCGGTAGGACCCGTCAAGAAAATCAAACCATGGGGCAAGTTGGCCGCTTCCATAAACAAACGCTTTTGCTCCGGCTCAAAACCCAATTTATCAATATTCATTTCCCCGGTGCCTTTATCCAAAATACGAAGCACCAGCTTTTCACCAAATACCGCGGGACAGACAGAAACACGGACCTCAATCTTACGGTTTTGGAATTGAATACCAAAGCTTCCGTCCTGCGGTAAACGTTTTTCGGCAATATCCAACTTAGACAAAATTTTAATACGGGAAATAATGGCCGCGATAGCATCTTTAGAAGGCGGAGTGCGCTCGTACAAAGAACCGTCAATACGGAAGCGCAAGCTGACGCGCTCATCAAACATTTCCAGGTGAATATCAGAAGTACGTTCCGTAATAGCCTGGCGCAAAATAGCGTTCACAATTTTAACATACTGGGAAGTATTGGGCCGGACTTTATCCAAATCCAAATAACCGGAGTTTAAATCATCTTCATCGGCCTCATCTCCAGCGGAGCTGGCCGGTTTTTCGGATGCGTCGTTGATTACTTCTTCCAATAAATCTTTATTGGAATAAAAAGCGTCTATAACATTTAAAAGCTGGCTTTTGCTGGCAATGAAAGGCTGTATCTGCTTGCCAGACATCATTTTGATGTTTTCAATTAAAAATACGTTGGTGGGGTCATATAACGCAATAGCCAATTCATTGTTTTCCACAAATAAGGGCAAAACCATGTTCTCGCGGGCAAATTTCTCCGGAATAATTTCCTGCAAGTTTTGGTCTTTTTCCGGGCTTAAAATCCCGTTTTCTTTGGAAGCGTAGGGAATTGCAAAATGTTTGGATAAGCCAATAGTTACTTGGTTCTCGCTCGCGAAACCGAATTTTACAATAGCATCCGCCAAAGAAACATTGCTTTGTTTGGAGTAAAGCTGGGCACTTTTAAGCTGTTTCTCGGTAATGACGCCTCTTTCAATCAAAATCTCGCCTAACTGTTTTGCCATTTCCTAATCCCCCGAAATGCTTTTGCTGCTGTTTCTATGTTCAAACATCCGCCCCGCCGTAATTTATACGGCGGGGACGGAAAATTCTTATGGATTACTCCGCCAAAATAGTGGGAGTAATAAAGATGACTAAGTCCGTAGTAGATTTGGTCTTTTCTTTGCTGGTAAACAACCAACCCAATATAGGAATGTCACCCAATAACGGTACTTTGCGGGTAGAATCCGTTTCACGGGAGTTAAGCAACCCGCCGATAACCACCGTTTGACCGTTTTTCACACGCACCAAAGTAGAAACGGCGCGGGTGGTAGGGTCTTTGGTGTTACCAATACCGTCAGACAAGTCAGAATAAGAAGGCTGCACATACAAAGTTACGTACCCTTCGCGGTTAACCTGCGGAGTTACCTGCATGGTTAAACCCACGTTGGCTCTGTCTGTGCTTTCAGACATATAATCCCCGCTGCTGCCCGATGTAGTGGAGAAACCTACAGAAGCCTGGGTGGTGGTCATAATCGTAGCGGTTTTATTGTTTACCGTTACCACTTTGGGTTTACCTAAGTATTTAGCTTCACCGCGGGTAAGCAAGCTTCTTAAAACAATCTTAAAAGCAGAGAAGTCCAACAACCCGGCAGAATTTTCCGCATCGCTGCTGCTAGAAGAAGAGGAACTGCCGCCATCGCCGCCATCGCCGCTGCCGCTGTCTAACTGGCTAGAATTCGGGAAAATAAAGTTCCAGCCATGCACGCCATTGCCTTTAATATAATCATAGTCCACTTCGCGCATCGGACCGGTGAAGGTGAAGATGGAGCCGTCTGTCCCGCCGTATTCAAAGCCCAAGTTCAAACCGCTGGTTTTGTTTACTTCCACGATTTGGGCTTCAATCAATATTTGCGGAGGTTTGATATCCAACTCAGCCAAGATATTTTCCACTTGGGGAAACACCTCGGCCACGTCGGTTACAATCAGTTTATTGGTGCGGGGATCCACCGCAATGCGGCCCACAGGGGACAACATGCTCTTAATAATACCGATAATTTCCGCCTGTCCGGAATACGCATCTTGACTGGAATTCATAGCGGAAGTATCCGTGGAAATATTGTTGGACGAACTGTAAGAGCCCAAAGAGCTGCCCGTATTGGTGATTTGAGGAAGAACGCTTTCCATTTCACTGGCTGCGGAACCCATACCCTGCAAAGAAATATAGCTGAGCGTATAAATCTTTGTAATGGTATCCGGCGCATCATTGGAACGTTTGGTTACCACATAGCTTTCACTCTTACCAATACGCTGATAAGTCAACCCGTGCACACGAAGCAAAGTATCCAACGCTTCCCGTACAGTAACTTTAGTTAAAGAAGCCGTCACCTTTTTATCGGCGAATTCGTCACTCATAATAAAGTTAATCCGAGCTTGCGTAGTGATACTGTTGAGAAACGCCGATATCGGCACGTTAGACACCCTGATGGAAACGGTACGATCCAACGGGGAAGACTGTTCTGCCGCTTGAAATAAATCGGGTTCTCCTGTCATTCTGACCGTCTCTTCCGCCGTGAACGTTACCGTATTATCACTGGGAAGAGTCTGCCGGGCTTCCTGCGCTTGAACAGATGCGCTTAAACCCGTGGCCAAAACGAAAGCCAGAAAAACTTCTAAACGATTTTTCATCTATCCTCCTATTGCTTTTTTTAAATTAACAGAATTTTACCAAACAACAAAACTACCTTAACTGCACTTTCTTTGTAAATTTATGGCCTTTATACAAGAATACCACTTCATCGTTGCGTACGTCTACTATTTTTGCTCCGCGGACGGTTTTTCCTATCGTATAAATTTTGCTGCCAATAAATACTTCCTTGCCAATAATACCGCTTACGCGGATTTTGTCACGCACGGCTATCGTAGGATCTTTAATTAACGCCAACTCCAGCTGGCGTTTGCGCTCCGCTTCTTCACGGCGGCGGCGCTCTTCCGCCAATTTACGTTGCCGTTCCGCTTCTTCGGCGGCTAAACGCTGTCTTTCACGATATTGCAACAACAAGAAATCATCCGGAGACAAAGTAGGATCGCGCTGCACTTTTGGATTGTACACAATTTTGGCTTCTTCTTTTTTTACGGCAGCTTCATCCACAGTTTCACGGGGCGTAACGAACCCTTCCTGCGCATTAGACGCCATGGGCACAGCAGGCGGAGGAACCATAACAGGCGCCGCCGGAACAGCCTCTTGCGCGGTGGCCACTGCGCCGGATAATAAAATGACGCTAAGAAAAGGAGCGGCAAAAAATAATTTTTTCATCATTATTTACCTCCCTGATCTTTAAATAATTTAGGAGCCAATTTTTCTTTAGGGAACAGGGTATTAATGGTCATTTTAATACCGTTTGTTCCTAATTGGGCAGAATCTGCGTTTTTCCCTAATTTAAAAGAGGACAGACGCAAATATTCCGGGCGGTTTTCCAATTCCACCATCAGCTGCGCAAACTGCGGCCAAGACGCTGTGGTAGTTAACTCCAACGTAGCCAACGTATAATTGGGGTTCATGGTGTCTTCCGTCTGTGAACCGGAAAACTTAGGAGTCAGGTTTACTTGTTTAAACAAATCTAAAACCTGAGTCATCAGCCACTCACTCTTGGAATCCATATCCGGGAAGCGCGGCTCCAAATCCAATAAGCGTTTTTTGCTGGAAAGGTACTCTTGCTCATTGTTTTGCTGGGAATGAATGGCTTCTACCTGTCCGCGGTAATTGGTAATCTTTTTTTGGAAAGCACCGTTTGCATAATGAAACACCAAGAAAAACGCAACCACCACCACAAACTGTTTAGCAAACAGTTTGACGTTGCCTTCCTCCATCACCAGCTTCATATCATTGAAGCCTTTTTCAAGAGAAGCCTTTATCTTATTTAATTGCGCATTAGCGGACATACTTTTCTTCTCCTTGACCACATTTCAGTGAAAAAGTTGTTTCTTTAGGCAATTTGCCTAATTCTTCGGCCGTCAACTTGCGGCCGCTGGCAGCTTCGGCCCCTTCTATGGATACTTCCTGATAATTAATCTGCGGCTCATCTCCGCAAATCTCACGTATTATCGGCATTTCCATTAACTGGCGGCGGTACTTATCCCCCAGCACCAAGTCTGCCTGTCCATCCCCGCCGGATTTAATAGAACCTGTAATGGTAAAAGACCGCGTTTGACCAGATTCCGGCGGAAACTTATCTTTATATTCAAAATTCGTAATCCATACTTCTTGGGGTATTGAATCCACTATTTCCACCAACAACGGGGTGATGGGATTACTCTTTAAGAAGGTTTCCAAATTAGAGTTTTGGCTCTTGATTTGGGATAAGTTATTAGAGATTTGGGAAGCCGTTAGGCCTTCAAAATCTTTGATAGGGTTGCTGTTTGAAGCTTTTACTTGCTGTAATTCTTTATAAGCGGTTTGTACAGCAAAATAATTCTTACAAATTAACAAAAGCAACACAACTACCGCAACCACAGCTATTTTCCACGCCATTAAAGCGGCGTTAAACTCATAATCGCTCAAGCGGTTGCCTTTAACAAAATCCAAATCCGGCGCCTTGGAGTCATAAAATTTACCGCTGGCCCCAATAGAAGAAATCTCCCCGGCGGATTTGGTTTCAATTCCGTATATTTCAGACAAATTCCATTTACGAACCGGTTTTTTAGAATCCGCCTCCAGCGCAGTAATCCAGTTATCCACGTCATGCCCTACGATAACCGCTTCCTCAAACGGGTCTTTTTCCAACTGTTTGGCAATAAATTCCGTACAGTTGGTAATTTCAAAACGGCGGCGTTCCGCCGGCAAAGAACCTGAAATTTCCACTTCACGCAGTAAAACGGGGGCTCCTTCGTTTAAAAACACGAAGCTGGCTAAATCCTTTCCGAAAAAAGAATAAATGCGCCCGTTGTTGCCTACGGCTTCTTTATCGCTGGAGTCAAAAGCCCGGCTTAAAGACAATACGGACGGCTCCGCCGACACCATTTCCAACCCGGCTGAGCGCAACCCTTTAGCCAAACGCTCCAAAATGACCTTGCTGGTCATGGCAAAAACGACGCCGGTCTTTTTTTGCTTAGTGGCAGCCGTTTCAAATTCATACACATGATAGGCGTATTCGCCTTTCTCAAACGGGAAGTGTATATATTTGCGCGCCTGAAGCGGAATGGTGGTCTTCCAATTTTTACGCTCAATGACGGTAGGAATAACAAAATGTCTGAGCAGACAAAAAGCAGAAGATAAACTGACAACCACTTTATCCGTCTTCCAACGTTTTTTGCTGGCTACTTTAGTTAAAGCGTCCAGCCAGTTGTCCATTTGAAAATAGGCTTCATTTAAATCCAGCGGTTTAAGCTGGGAGTGATCTACATTAGACACAGGCACCCGCAACAGGGATTCCAACACGGTTCCCCCGTCTTTCTGGGCGCTTTGTGCGATGTACATTTCATCCAGACCGATGTATAAACCTAAACAGTCGGGATGGGCTTTCATGTTTTTGCCAATCAACGTTTCTACGATATTCATGTGCAAAATCCTTAAATATTACTGCTGGGTTGTTGTTGTGCTGGAGGTGGAACTATAACTCTCATACGGCATATCATACGGGTTATTGGTCGCACCGCTTCCATACGGATCAGCCGTTCCAGCCGGCTGAGCGGCATACGGATTCGTCCCGGCGGCGGGCGCATACGGGTTAGCCGCAGCCGCTGACGGAACCGCATACGGATCAACCGGAGCAGTGGTGGTGGTGCTGGAAACAGGAGCCCCATATACGCTAGGATCCGTAGGCAAAGGCGGATAAGACGCGGAACCAGGATTATCTAACGAACCCGGAGGCAACGTTTCCTCATAAATGTTTACCGTATTGGTGTTCATGCCTCCATCTACCACGTTGGTGGTGGAAATATCGGTGTAAGAAATGTCTTCTTGTACCGGGGCTACCATCTTGCGGCCGGGTTTAGTCCATAAGCGGGGCGTTTTATAGTTGCAGTTTTTGCAAATATTTTCTTCAGAAACAGCTTGTTTTTGTTCCCCGCATTTTACGTTAATTTGGCGTCTAATGGTTTTCTTTTCACCGGTAGAATCCGTTACCGTTAACACCAAGGTATATTTGCCGCAGTCCATTTCCGGCCCAATAATGCCTTTGCGCGCGTTCCATAAAATTTGATGATATACAGGAGCAAAACCTTCCAATTGGCGCACTACATAATATTTGCCGTCTTTGCCATGCTGTACAACTTGGAAAATCCAGTTATTGACAGGGTTGACCGTTTCAATGACGGAAAAATCAATGGCAAACGCTTCCCCTTTGGAAGGATCAATTTCATTGCTCACCGGCACCACCGCAATGCTGAGCAGCGGGCGCTTGCTGACTTGGTTGGCTTGAGCGATAGCGCTGGGCAATTCGGCTTCAAAATCAAACACGATAGAAAGCCCTTCCAAATTGGCGAATTTGGCAGGCGGTTCCTGATCATATAAACCCATGTTGTAGCTGATTTTGCCGGAAGAAATACCTTTATGCACAAAGAAAGAATTTAACGCCATGGCTTGGCGAATACCGGCCAAAGTTACGTCATCCGTGTAAGAACCGGCGGGCAAAATGATATAGCTGGCACCTTGGGTAAGAGCCATCAATGAATAAATATCGTCTAACAACGGTTGGGCTTCCGGCTTAAAGCGATACCCTTGGAAAATGACATCCCCGTCAATATCAATGGCGTCGGGCAAATTATTGCGGAAATAAATGCGCACCCCTTTGGTGTTGCGGATGCGGGCAATTACATCGGATTTCATGCTTTCCAGTTTCTGCTGGCTGTACAACTCACGCGCCTGCAACGCTTCCGGAGAAGTCAAATCCGTATAAGTAGAACCGCCCTGGGCAACGATTTCAACCTGTTCCGCTTCACGCTGAACGCTGGCATAAGAAGACTGGGAATACGGTATCGGCTCCGCGGCGGCCGCCTGTTGAGAAGAGGAATAAAATTCTTCTTGCGTTACAGAAAGAGACTCGGAAGAGGCATTTGCAGAAGAACTTGAAGAAGAAACCGTAACGCCTTCTTCTTCTATCACGGAAGGAGACAGCGTTTCCAAAGCAGAGCCGGCAATGGTCTGCTCGCTGGCGTTTTGCCGCAAGAGCATTTCTTTTTGGGCTTGGGCCTCGGCTTCGGTCGCCGCGTCAGAGAGGTGTTTAATTTCCCCTTCTTTAAAAGCCACGTCCACTTCCACCGGGTTTTGGATGCCGCCAATGCGGTTATGAATCATGTTCACGTATTTGTTGGCTTCGGTTACCTGTTTGCGGTTACCCGTAAGCAATACGTCAATAAAATATTCCAAAGCTTCGTCGTTTTTCCCTTCATCAAACAAAGCTATACCCTTTTCCAATTGTTTTTCCGGCGTAGCGGCAAACAACGGAGCATTGTCGCCCACGAGCGACAAAAACATAAAAGCGGCAACTAAGGTTGCGCTCAAATATTTATTCATTTTTATCATAGATTCAGTAATCCTTGCCCTTTGTAAAGGTATCTTTCTTCATGCTTTTACAACTCAACAGATATTAGAATTATAGCAATTTAGTTGCTTTTGTAAAGCCACTTTTTTGTTATATCCTTAAAAAATACGCATTCCCATACGCCCGAACGCGTGGGCGCGGGAAGAATTATTCCAGCGCTGCCAGGCGTTTTATCGCCGTAGGATTGCCCGGATAATAAAATAACGCGCTCTGTAAATAATACTTTGCCAAATCCGTTTGCTCCGCCCGGTAAAGAAGCGTAGACAGCGCCAAATTGGCGGATAAATCTTCCGGATGTTTTGCCAGCACTCCTTCCAAAACAGACTTAGACATCAAGTCATTCCCCGCCTGATTAAAATACTGCGCCAGTAAAATGGGTCCGTTTGTATCGTCGGGATAATCTTCAATATAAGCTTCTATATTCCCGCGCAAGGCTTTGCGCACGGCTTTGGGCTGCGTCCAATAATTTGCCGTTTTAACATGCAAATCCTGTATGCGTTTGGCTTGCGCCACCACCGGGGGAAGGGCCTCCCCTTTTTTATACAAGCGGGTCAGCCCGCGCAGGAGGGAACGGTCCAGCGTATCCGCCGTTAAACCTTTTTTATAAATATTTTTGGCAAATTCGGGCTCTTCACGTTTGACGTAAATTTCACCAAGCGCCGTCCATAAAGCGGAAGCGTACGGAAATAAGTGCGTGCCGCGTTCCAGCAGTTTTAAATTTTCCGAATCGGCATAAATAACGTTTTGTTTAATCAAATCGGCCAGCATATCATATGCTTGCAAATTGTAGGGATTTAGTTTTAGGTTCTGCGTCAAATACCTAACGGCTTTTTCCTCGTCCCCGGTTCCCAAAGCGGCCAAAGCGGCGTTGAAATAGATCTCATCATAATAACCGGCAGCGGCGGCGGATTTTTCATACGTTTTTAAGGCGGCGGCGTAATTTTCTTCTTTTAAATACAGATTGCCCAGGCGAAGACCCGCTTCGGTGTTGGCGGGATACAAAGCCAGCGCGCGGGAAAGATTTTCCTGCGCTTTTTGCGTATCGCCCGCCGCCATGGCTTTTAAGCCCTCATATCCGCGGAAAAAGCTGTTTAACACCAGCCCCTGCCACACCACTACCGCCGCGCACAACGCCAAAATAATCAGCGCGGCGGTTTTGGTAACCGGGTTGACGGTAATGGCCACGGTGCGTTCTTCTTTCCCCACGCCGCTTACCTCCGCCCCCACAAACCACCAGAAGAAAAACGCCGGCACCACGGCATGCAGGGATATATTAAGCATATTGTCCACCAACATGCCCAAAATACCGCAGAACAGCGCTTGCAAAAGTTGTTTTTTGTCGCCCTCTTTTTTATGGGAGGCGAAATCCCGCACTTCCAAAAACAACACCATAAACATAAACAAAAACAAGCCGCCGCCCACTATACCGCCTTGGGCGATTTGAAAAAACAACTCATTATGCGGGGCGTTGGTTTGGGCTTTTAAGGAGCGCAGGTTGGGGTGTTCCAAAAGGGTTTTGGCCTGGTTTTGCGCAAACGCCATTTGAAAGTTTCCCAATCCGGCCCCCATTACCGGGCGGGATAAAAAGATTTCTTTGGACACGTCCCACATGAACAAACGCTGGTGGAGAGATTGGAAAATATGGTCCTTATCCACGTCTAACGTAATATTGGAAGGGGTAACTTGCTTTATCTCAGCCGCGCGCGCCGCCACCGGGCTTTGCGAGCCGCCAAAATAAGCCGAGCCGTACAACACTCCCCCCGCCAGCACAATCAACAAAAAAGCGCGGGCTTTGCGCTTCCAAATCAGCCCGCGCAAAGAGCCAAACATCCACATCATCACAAACCCGCACGCCGCCCCAATCCAGCACGAACGCGCCAACCCAAAAGACAAATACAGCAAATACACCAATGTTAAAAAGCCGTATACCAGCATGTCTTTTTTGGAAGACGCCCTTAAAAAATACACCGCAATCGCCGGCAGCAACATCACCACCGCGGAAGAAAGAAAGTTGGGGTTTCCAAAGGTGGAAAACGCCTTGGTGGCAAACTGGCTCATTTCAAACGGCCACAAAAACTCCAGCCCCAGCGCCTGCATTACCCCGTACACGCACGCCAAAAACACCGCCACAAACATAAGAACAATAATGTTTTCCTGCGTTACTTTTTTTAATACCTTTACACCCAGCCAAATACCCGCCGCCCACAATAAAACGGCGTACCAGTCAAACATGCGGGCAAATAAATTATCGGCTTTCAGCATGGTGTGCAAAGACGGCAGCAAAAACCACAAAGACCCCCACACAATAAACAACAAAATATAATTGGTTTTGCTTTCTATCTGGCCGGAAAAAGCGACGTTTTTGCTAATGACATACGCCCCCAGCGCCACCACCAAAAGCAGCGTTCCGTAATCCAACAAGTTATAAAACATAGTCTGGCGCAGGGCCTGCGGCTCCGCCGATACGGCAGAAAGCCACGTTACCGCGCATACGGATACATAAACGAAAAAGGCCAAGTCAAAAAATGTTTTTGTAAAATCAATGGTTTTAGAGCGCAAAAATTTGACGGCCATTGTACCGTAAATAAGCGCCAAAAGCACGTATAAAAGCGTGTTTTGGATAAGGAAAGGGTTCTCTGTCAAATCCGTAAAAAAGATAAGCGGAACCACCAAAAACACCGCAGCAAGAAGCAAGCGGATAATTTTTACGTAAACAGTTTCTTTATTGGGACGGGTTAAATTAAGCATAGCAAACCTTTTGGCCTGTTGGAACGCAGGCGGCAGAAATATAATACAAATTTTTTATATTTTAGTTTTTTATGAGCCAAGAGAAAAGAGAAAAAACAATATACTCATCATTTTGTTTATAAATTATAACTACAATATATAAAAAGAGGAAATATTGCTAATTAATAACCAAGAACCGGCCTTTTAACTGGCCGGTTCTTGGTTTACAAACTTATTTATTGGACTATAAGTTAATTACCACAACACGTTACAGTGCGTTTTTCATACTTTGCATCACACTGATATAAGCGGAACTTCCATTTACGCCCTCCCGCATGTTCATCGCATGTATACACACTAAACCCATTGCCCAAGACAGGGTGACCAGCTGTCAAATTACCACATTCATTATTAAACTGTGGTTTTACATAGCATCTTTCTCTGCTTCGACACCCATGAGTATCCGTTGGATCTGTAATACCACATATCCGCCGACACATTTCATAGCCACCATCCCAGGGACCACTTAAGTCAACAGGACATTCTTTCGTGATAACACCATAATCTACCCATTCTTCAATACCACCTCCAGGAGCTAATAAATGAAAGCCCCAAGGTAAATTATTTACCATATTTCCACTGGATAAATCTGAACAACTAGCAATAGCATAGTTATGTCTAGATATTATACTCTCTGAAGCAAAGCCACTTGCAACTTTGGCCTTTTCCTTACGCTGTTGAGGAGAACAGGTAGGGCCTCCCCACACATAACCTGAAGGCGGGTCAAAAGCCAAAGTATTAGTTTCTCCTATTTGTCTATCTGCAGGAGTAGAACGGACATCAGTACAAGTACCAACAAAGCCTCCATCACAAGAAAATTCGACATCCGTATTACCACCGGGGCAAGTATCCTGCGGCAAAGAAGAAACATCTGTCCACGACGTAGTGGATTCTTGGCAGGTGTTACATTCTTCAGCAGTTTTAGAACAAGTACCCAAGGAATCAGTCCACTTACCATTTACACATTTTTTTGTCGTTTGCTCGCCACACCCATTACAGGATTGACTACCAGAAACCTCTCCATCAGAACATTCATCGCCCTCTGTAGTTCCACCGGTTCCATTGCATACCAAGTATACGTCCGTATACGTAGTGTTTGTGTCTACATCCGCTCCTAATTCCAACTCCTGCCACGTCACCGTACCGGCACACCCGGGAAAGTCGTTGCTGATCTCGTTAAACATATGGAAACTGTTCACCGTCGCT
>NZ_CASEZB010000027.1:0-30596 GCF_949292495.1 Candidatus Avelusimicrobium aviculae | reverse complement strand
GAACTTAAACGTTAAGTTCAACGGGGGCGCCGCCCGGTTTGTGGGCCCCAGCGGGTATAACGATCCGGCCAGCCGCATTAACCAAATTACCACGAACGCAAATCAGCTTCGTTTGGAAAGCGTATACGCCACGGTAAAAGGGAAATTAAACATTACCGGTGTGGGGACGTATTCCTACCGCAATCTAGACAGGCCCACTACTCCGCTTCGTTTGGCGGGCAACTGGGTGCCGCTTCCCAGCACGGATGGGGTAAGCGCCCGCACGCTGCAATGGGAAACCCGCAAAACGGTAAAACACCCGGACAAGGGCGGGGAAAGCGTAAAGATTTTGGTATTGGCGGGTAGCGGCGGCACGACGCCGACTCCTCCTACCTGTACGGCGCAAACCTGCAGCCCGCAGCCGTGTCCCAGCGGGCAGACGGGGCAGATTAACTACACGTGGAGCCAAAGCCAATGCAAATGCGTGGAATCCTCCAGAACGTGTCAAGTTTCATCGGGCCTTTCGTGGCAAGCTTCCACGTTACATACTGGTTGTTACGGTTCCTGGTGTTACCCGGGTCATATGAATTGTACCTCTGATGGGGCTGGCCATATTTCTTTCGGTTCTGGCAAATGTGCAACTATTTCAGAGTCAATTCCTTCTAACATATGGTTATTGATTAAGAATTATACTCCCTGCGCCGCAGGTGTAAATGCTGGAGACACATGTTCAACCAAAGGCGCACAATGTTATGTAATGTCTTATGGCATGACAGGAACAACTTATAATGAACAAACAGTAGAATGTTGTGGCAACACGCTCCTATTGACCTGTAACTAATTCTTATTCCCCCCCTTGGAAACAAGGGGGGGTTTTTTTGTCCTTTTTTCTCTTACCTTAGTTTTCGGCTGGTTTTTTATTGACAACTTTTTCTGTAATACACTAAACTATATGTATTATGAAAAACTTTCTTTATGCCGTCAGCGGGTTATTATTGTTTCAGGCTGTTTTATGGGCAGAAAGCACGCCGCAGGGAAAAGTTAAAACCCAGCGCGGGGCCCCCCAATATTTATCGGTAGACCCGCTGGATGTGACGGACTCCTGCCCCGGCGGCAACATTATGCAACCCTTTTCCTGCACCAAAGACCAGCCGGACGGTTTTACCTGTTTTGACGTGTCTATCGTACAGGGTGACCCCATCCCCACGGAGCGTTACGAACTGTTAGACGAAACCTTACAACCCGAAGACGTAAGCGCTGAACCCCAGTGCTTAAATAAAGAGCCAACTTGTGAATCTTTTTTAAAACAATTAAATTATAATTTAGATTTTTCCTGGTTTATTACCAATTACCCCTCTTCCTCGTTTCCGGAATGCGGCAAAACCTATACCTGTACACGCATTGTATGTTATTTTCCGCCAGATAAAGAAAGTGGGGAAACGGCCAGCCAAAAACTTTCCTGCGTGTACAAAAAACACCAGCGTTTCTTTGTAGGAAGCGAAATAACCTGTACCCGCACCTTTAAAGGCCAAACGCTTCCCCCCGCCCCTAAGCAAATAGAGAAGAAAGAAAACACCCTGTCTTTATAAGACTATTTTTATCATACGGTATACAAAAAAATCCTCCAGCCACACTGGAGGATTTTTATATATAAAAACAGCCTGGCAAAAAAATTTCTTCTATTTTATGCACTGATTTATTCCAATAAAAAAGCGGTTTTTAAACCGCTTTTTAATTGTCATTTTTATGGGAGATGCGTTTTTTCTGTTTTTTGACGCAAGGACTATTAGGGAAAAATGAGACAATATCCCACTCTATTTTTTTAAAGAAAGCACCTACGCTGCCAGCCGCTACGGAACGCTCGGTAAGGCTGTCCTGTCGGTCCGGTTCTTGCTCTGTTTCCATATTCCGCCTCTTTTACATAGATATAATAAACTATATTATATATATTATAATAGTAAAAAAATATTATATAAAATAATATAAAAATATTGTTTAAAAATAAAACCCCCGTCATAAAATAATCTACACTCTATACACTCAGCCATTGTGTTAAGCCGTGTTTGGGCAACAGTACGGCTCAACCGGCTAACTCAGCCCGGAATCTCTTTTCAATCAGTCTTATCATAAGAAAACATTTATTTTTGTTTTTTGGGTTAAAAGGCAAAACAAAAACCCCTCCTTATAAAAAGGAGGGGTTTTATAAGAAGATTTTTAGAAGTTTGCCGGCGGGGTGCCTTCTAACAAATCCAAAGAATCGCAAATAGCAATGCTTTTTTCATTTTCTCCTTTACAGGCCAGCGAACGTTTGGCCCCCGTACCCGTTCTATACGGATTCCAAATGCGGTATTTATAGTCCCCGGCATTACGTATAGCCGTAGCGCTGGCGCAAGAAGTGCCAAATATACGGTTTGTGGCGGCCGTACCGATATTCTCTCCTAATTTATAGGTAAAGGTTTTGCCTACTACCGTTTTGGTGTTTCCCGCTCCGGGCATATCCACAATTAACTTGCTAAACGAGGGAGGACATTCCAAATGTGCGGCGTAATAGGCGTAAGTGGCGTCATTAATAGACTTAATAACAGCCATAGCCTCCACCGCGCGGGAACGCTCTATGCTGCGCGAGTAATTGGGCAATGCGATAGAGGTTAAAATACCAATAATCAGCACAACCGTTAAGAGTTCAATTAATGTGAAACCTTGTTTGGATAATCTCATACTCATCTCCTTTTATTTGCTCTCATTGTAGCAAATATAAGTATATGCTTTAAAATTGAAGTTTAGCCAAACGTTCGGCCGCCTCTTGAGTAAGTTGGGGCGTATTAAAGGCCGTTAAGCGGAAAAACCCTTCCCCGCAGGAACCAAACCCCACCCCCGGCGTACCGATGATATGGGCCTGTGTTAAAAGTTTATCAAAAAACGCCCAAGAATCAAGCCCTTTAGGGGTTTTTAACCAAATATAAGGGGCGTTTTCCCCGCCGTAGGCTTGTAAGCCCGCCTTTTTTAAGCCCTGCAAAATAACTTGCGCGTTCTTTAAATACAGTTCAATATTTTGGCGGATTTGCTGCTGCCCCTGCGGAGTATAAATCGCCTGGGCCCCACGCTGCACAATATAAGGAACCCCGTTAAATTTAGTGGTTTGGCGGCGCAGCCATAAATTATTTAAAGCCACTTCCTCTCCGCCGGCGGTATGGCCCTTTAATTGTTTGGGGACCACGGTATAGGCACAGCGCGTACCCGTAAAGCCGGCCGTTTTGGAAAAAGAGCGGAACTCTATCGCCACGTCTTTCGCGCCGGGGATTTCATAAATACTGTGTGCAATGCCCGGCTGGGTGATGAAAGCCTCGTAAGCGGAGTCATACAAAATAATGGAATGGTTTTCCTTCGCCCAATCCACCCATTTCTTTAAATCCTCAACCGTTAAAGCGGTGCCCGTTGGGTTGTTGGGGGAACACAAATACACCAAATCCACCCGTTCTTTGGGCAAAGCGGGCACAAAATTATTTTCAGCCGTACACGGCAGGTATACCACCCCTTCAAACAGCCCTTCCACAAAATTACCCGTACGCCCCGCCATGACATTGGTGTCTAAATAAACGGGATAAACCGGGTTTTGTATGGCAATGCGGCAGGAAGAAGAGAAAATTTCCTGGATGTTGGCCACATCGCTTTTGGCGCCGTCGCTCACAAAAATTTCATCGGCTTCCAAATCAATATTGCGGGCTGAATAATCGTGTTTTAGAATATCTTCACGCAAAAAAGCATAACCCTGTTCCGGGCCGTAGCCGCGGAAAGTTTCCGTTTGGCCCATTTCGTCCACCGCTTTGTGCATGGCTTCCAGCACCGCCGGAACCAGCGGGCGGCTCACGTCCCCGATGCCCAAACTAATTAAATTGGCTTTTGGGTTGGCTTGTTTAAAAGCCTCCCTTTTTTTGGCAATCTGGGAAAACAAATATCCCCCGGGAAGTTTCAAATAGTTTTCGTTTACCTGTGTCATAATTCGCTTTTCCACTCTCCTTCAAAGATTTCTTCCGCCGGGCCTGTCATAAAAATATTTTTCTGTTCGGGCCAGTCTATCAGCAAGTCCCCCCCGTCCAGCTTAACGGTCACCCGGCGCTCGGTCTTGCCGTTAATTACCGCGGCCACCACGCTGGCGCAAGCGCCCGTGCCGCAGGCGCGCGTAATGCCGGCGCCGCGCTCCCATACGCGCATACGCAGCGTTTTTTTATCTATAACAGTTACAAACTCCACATTGGTTTTAGCGGGAAAAGCGGCGTTCTTTTCCACCAATGGCCCCAATTCGCGCAGCTGGGCATATTCCACGTCCGGCCCAAACATTACAAAATGCGGGTTTCCCATGGAAACGGCCGTGCCGTAACGCACCGTGCCGCCGATTTCCAAAGGTACGTCCACCGCCGTATCAGTAGGGTCTCCCGTCATCGGGATTTGGCCTCTTAACAGGCGGGGTATCCCCATATCCACGCTGACCAAGCCCAAGTGGGAATCTTTAATTTCCGTTTTAATGGGGCCGGCCAAAGTTTCCAGGGTAAGAGTAGTTTTATCGGTAAGCCCCTCTTTTCTGGCAAACAGAGGAACACAGCGGGAAGCGTTGCCGCACATTTCCGCTTCGGAACCGTCACTGTTAAAAATTTTCATGCATAAATCGGCCGATTCAGAAGGCAACACCAAAACCAAGCCGTCCGCACCAATGCCCAAATGCCGGTCACACAGTTTTTGGGCAGCGGTAAACGAATTTTGTATTTTTTCTTTAAATCCGTTCACTAAAATAAAATCGTTACCTAAACCGCTGTATTTGGTAAATTTCATAGTCATTTTCTCCCATATCTGTTTATTGTATAAAAAACGCCGGAATTTTTGATAATATATTTTTAATGTATGTATACAGGAGCCTTTTTATGGAATTAGAAAAAGTAATACAAGAACGCCGCAGCGTACGTAAATATCAGGAAAAACCGGTAGAGCGTGAAAAAATAAACGCCTGTTTGGACGCGGCGCGGCTGGCGCCGTCCGCCTGTAACTCCCAGCCTTGGCATTATATTGTAATTGACGACCCAAAAGTAAAAGAAGATTTTTGCAAAGAAGCCTTCAGCGGGGTATACGCCATGAGCAAATGGGCGGAAAAAGCCCCCGTATTAGTTGCCGTAGTATCGGACAAAGGCAATTTTACCAGCCGTATTGGGAATTTTTTCCGCCGGACGGAATTTTATTTGGTGGACCAAGGCATCTCCGGCGAGCATTTTGTGCTTCGCGCGCATGACTTAGGCCTAGGCACCTGCTGGATAGGATGGCTGAACAGCGACAAGGCCGAAAAATTCTTCCACCTGCCCAAAAGCAAAAAAATTGAACACTTAATTGCCGTAGGCTACCCTGCGGAAACGCCGGACCCGCGCCCGCGGGAAACGCTGGAAAATATGGTTTCTTACAACGAATACAAATAATCCAACAATTCCCCGCTTTCCGGGAATTGTTAGATGATTCCATTTTCCCGCCGCATAAAAAAGCCCCGCTTTTCAAAACGGGGCTGATTTTTATTGGGCTGTTTTTTCAAACTTTTCTTTAAACCATTTAATGACCCAGTCCGGCTTGTAGTCAATAATTTTACGGTTATGCGGCGCGTAGCTTTCCGGCGGGGCCATGATTTGTTTTTCTTGGGGCAGGCGCGGGTAAAAATAATCCGTCACCACCTCTATATTAGGGTACCACAAATTATGCACTTTTTTGTCCACCCAATGCTGTAAACCCAAATTGGGCAGATTTAACCCGGCGGAAGCCGCCCAAAAGACAGAGTTTACCGCTATCACATACACCGTAAAACGCTGTTTTAACAAGGCCAGCAGGTGCCAGGTTTCATTAATAGCCAATTTTTTAATGTCTACTTCAAAATAACTCAGGTTCTCCAGCGGGCCGCCTTTGGTAACGCTCATGACAAAATATCCTTCTTCTATCAGTCCGCGGGCTAGGTCCCCCATATGCGGGTAAGTATACGAGGAACCGCGCGAGTCCAACTGTAAAAACACAATGCCTTTCTTTTCCCGCGCGCGGGAGGATACCTCATCAAACGCAGCCTGCACGGCAGGAGAAGGCGTTTGCGGGAAATACATCACCGGGGAGGGAACCCCTTTGGGGGCGGGCAGGCCGAACGTTTCAAACAAACTTTTTACGCGGTGGGAAATATGTACGCCGTAATCATAATAAACGGGAACCGTCAAAAAGCCTTCGGGAATATCTTTAAAAGCGGCGGAATAATCATAGTTCTTCCATATCAAGGGGTGGCGCTGGCCTTGGAAATAAAACACTTTTTCAAAATGCGGGTTATTTTCCAACAGCTTGCCTACCAGCGGGGAGTTATTGCGGTCAAACGCGCCCCCCACATACGCATAAAAAGGTAAATTAGGATATTTTTGTTTTAGGGCTTGCAGCATAGGGGTGGTGTATAAATAGTCCCCTATCCCCATAAAGAAAATGAGAGCCAGGCCTTTTACCTGGGGGTTAGTATGGAGGGCGTTGTCAAAATTATAATACACATGTTCCCGGCGGTAGAGCGGGCGGGAAATGCGGTACCAGTTTGTATTAATGGGAAGCGTTTCCTTATCAACCGGCGCGCAAGGCGCGTCAAAACGGTACCAAACGGGCGTACGGGACGGAATAAAAAAGAAAATTTTGTGCCCCAGCCAGCGCAGTACTTCATAAACCACGCAAACCGGGCGGTGCTTATACAGCCAATGGCGGAAAGAATGTTTTGCGGTCATATAAAAAGCCCCCTCTTTGGTATAGTGTACCAAAAAGGGGGCCGTAACCAAAAGCGGGAAAATTAATCTATGGTAACCAATTCGTATTCGTCATTTCCCATGCCCAATTCTTTCATATAGGAAAGCTGGCGCAATCCCTCGCGGGACTCTATGCGCTCTTTTAAATCATGGCTTTCCTCATCGGGCAGGGCGTATACCATGTCTACGGAGGCTTTGTCTATGGCAAGCAAATCGGTAGACGCCAAAATGCCGATGTTGCGCGTTTTGGGTTCCGCGGCGGACGTACCGGCGCAATCACAATCCACGGACATATTGCGCAGTACGTTAATATACACAATGTTTTTGCCAAAATGGTCCGTAACGGCTTTGCCGCCTTCCACCATGTTCTCCATAAATTTAGCTTTGCTGTCGCGCCATAAGTCGCTGCCTTGGCTGCCGTGCAGCAGGGCCTTTCCTACTTTACCGTCCGCACAGCCAATAGAAATGTTTTTGAGCGAACCGCCAAAACCGCCCATGGTATGCCCTTTAAAATGCGTGAGCACTACCATAGAATCATAATTGAGCAAATTCTTACCAACGGACATTTCTTTAAAATGCTTTCCCCCTTTAATGGGAAGCATTACAGCGCCGTCTTCGTCCATAATATCCACGGGGCAGAAATCCCAGCCGTTGATTTCAATGGTTTTGCGGTGGGCCTCGGTGGTATGGCGGCCGCCTTCATACAAGGTGTTGGTTTCCACCAAGTTGCTGTTGGGGATATGCTGCTGGAGCCCTTTTACCATATAAGGCGGAATAATGTTAGGACCGTGCGGCTCCCCGGTGTGCACTTTAATGGCCACTTTACCCTGTATGTTTTGGGAAATTTTGTCATAAATTTTAACCAATCCCTCCGGGCTGATGTCTTTGGTAAAATACACCACGGCCGGCTGGCTGGTTTGCTCAGCGGCAGGGGCATCTTCTTTTGTTTGGGAATCAGTGCAGGCGGCTGCCAACAAGCCTAACCCCGCCAAACAAATTACTGCTTTATTCATAAAGTTCCTCCTTATCATAAAAATGCCTATGTTATTTATTGTACTGCTTGGAGTAGCTCCAAAGTCAAGCATTTTTTGGGCCGGGAAAACAGGGGGAGACTCTTTCTTACCGGCCGGTAAATAAAGTTTGCCAAATACAAGGGTAAAGTTATACAATATACATAGACTGGGTTTCAGCCCGGTTTCCCGCATCTGTTTTTGCGGGGTTTTACCGTTTTATTTTACGCAAAAGGAGACTTCTCTAATATGGCAAAACTAGTTGCTATGGACGGCAACGGCGCAGTATCCCACGTCGCCCATGCTACCAACGAAGTAATCGCTATCTACCCGATTACCCCTTCTTCCACGATGGGTGAAATCTGCGACGCGAAAAGCGCCAAAGGTGAAACCAACATTTGGGGCAACGTTCCCATGGTGAGCGAGCTTCAATCCGAAGGCGGCGCTTCCGGCGCGGTGCACGGTTCTTTAACCGCCGGCGCTTTAACCACCACTTTCACCGCTTCCCAGGGTTTACTGTTGATGATTCCCAATATGTACAAAATTGCCGGGGAACTCACGCCGACCGTATTTCACGTGTCCGCCCGCGCGGTAGCTACCACCGCTCTTTCTATTTTTGGTGACCATTCCGACGTAATGGCCGTACGCCAAACCGGCTGGGCCATGCTCTGCTCTGACAATCCGCAGGAAGCCATGGACATGGCGCTTATTTCCCAAGCGGCCACCTTGCGCGCCCGCGTGCCTTTCTTGCATTTCTTTGACGGTTTCCGCACCAGCCATGAGCTGAACATGGTGGAACCCCTCACCAAAGAACAAATGCACGAAATGATTAACGACGAGCTGGTAGCCGAACACAAATCCCGCGGTTTAAACCCGGAACACCCCACCGTGCGCGGCACCGCCGCCAACCCGGACGTGTACTTCCAGGCGCGTGAAGCCGTAAACAAATTTTACAACGCCGTACCCGGCATTGTAAAAGAAGAAATGGCCAAGTTTGAAAAAATGACCGGCCGCAAATATGACCTCTTCCAATACGTAGGCGACGCCGATGCTGAACGCTTAATCGTTATCATGGGTTCCGGCGCGGACGTAGCCCAAAACGCCGTGGAAGCCATGAAAGGCCAAAAAGTGGGCGTACTGAAAATTAAACTTTTCCGCCCCTTCAGCATTGCGGATTTTGTGCGCGTCATTCCCAACACGGTTAAGAAAATCGCCGTTATGGACCGCACCAAAGAACCCGGCTCCTTGGGCGAGCCTTTGTTCCAGGACGTATGCGCCGCTTTCTTGACGGACGAAGCCAAAGCCAAATTCCCCGCTACCCCGCTCATCATCGGCGGCCGCTATGGTATTGGCTCTAAAGACTTCACCCCGTCCCACGTAAAAGCCATTTTTGACAACTTGGCCGCCAAAGAACCTAAAAAAGGTTTCACCGTGGGCATTAACGACGATTTAACCCACAACTCCCTGCCGGAAACCAAATTGGAAAGCAAAGCCGCTTCTGACATTTTTGCCGCTTTGTTCTACGGTTTAGGGTCCGACGGTACCGTAGGCGCCAACAAAAACACCATGAAAATCATCAGCGCCAACGGTTTCTTTGCCCAAGGCTACTTTGTGTACGACTCTAAAAAATCCGGTTCCATGACCACGTCCCACATCCGCTTTGGCAAAAACTACATCCGCGCCCCGTATTTAATCCAATCCGCTGATTTTATCGGCGTGCATATGTTTGACTTCTTGGATAAATACGACGTGCTGGGCAAAGCCAAAGAAGGCGCCACGGTGCTCATCAACGCTCCGTACAGCGCCGACGAACTTTGGAACCACTTAACGGCCGAAGTACAAAAAATCATCATTGACCGCAAACTGAAAGTGTACACCATTGACGCTTCCGAAATTGCGCTCAAAACCGGCATGGGCAGCCGCACCAACACCATCATGCAGACGGCCTTCTTCGGCATTGCGGGCGTAATCCCCACCGAAAAAGCCATCGCCGACATTAAAGAAGCCATTAAGAAAACCTATTCTAAAAAAGGCGAAGAAGTGGTAAAGAAAAACTATGTAGCGGTAGACGCGGCCTTAGCCGGATTGCATGAAGTAAAATACCCGGCGCAAGTCACCTCCACCCTGCATACCAAAGCTCCTGTTCCGGCCAGCGCCCCGGCATTTGTAAAAGACGTTTTGGGCGAAATGATTGCCGGCCGCGGGGACGAGCTGCCCACTTCCGCCATGCCGGAAGGCGGCGTATATCCTACCGCCACCACGCAGTATGAAAAACGCAACATCGCCATTATGGTGCCCCAGTGGGACCCGAACACCTGCATACAGTGCGGTTTCTGCTCCCTGGTGTGCCCGCATGCGGCTATCCGCATTAAAGCCTATGACGCGGCCGATTTGAAAAATGCTCCCAAAACCTTTAAATCCGCCGACGGCAAGGGCGATATCGCCGGGCTCAAATTCACCGTACAAGTAGCGGTGGAAGACTGCACCGGCTGCGGCGCCTGCGTATTTAACTGCCCGGCTAAAAACAAAGAAAACCCGGAAAAGAAAGCCCTCAATATGGTGCATCAGCTTTCCGTACGGGGAGACGAAATCGACAATTTCGCTTTCTTCTTGGGCTTAAAACAAGCCGATGTAAAAACCAAAAAAGAATCCGTAAAAGGCTCTCAGTTCCGCCAGCCGTTGTTTGAATTCTCCGGCGCGTGCGCGGGCTGCGGTGAAACCCCTTACGTGAAACTTTTAACCCAGCTGTTTGGGGACCGCTTGGCCGTTGCCAACGCCACGGGCTGCTCCTCCATCTACGGCGGAAATCTGCCCACCACCCCTTACTGCAAACGCCCGGACGGCAAAGGGCCGGCGTGGTCCAACTCCTTGTTTGAAGACAATGCGGAGTTCGGCTTGGGTATGCGCCTGGCTTTTGACCAGCTCAACCACGATGCCAAAGCCGCTTTGACCGCGGCCAAAGAAGGCGGTTTAAAAGAACACGCCGCTTTGATTGACGCCGTTTTGAACGCTGACCAATCCACCGACGCGGGCATTGAAGCCCAGCGCAAAAACGTGGCGGATTTAAAAGCCGTCCTGCAAAAAGGCGCCGAAAAAGGCTGCGAAGAATGCAAACGCCTCTTGAGCTTGGCGGATTACCTGGTGAAGAAATCCGTCTGGATCTTGGGTGGTGACGGCTGGGCCTATGATATTGGCTACGGCGGTTTGGATCACGTACTCGCCAGCGGCAAGAACATCAAAATCTTGGTACTGGATACGGAAGTATACTCCAACACCGGTGGTCAAATGTCCAAAGCCACGCCTTTAGGCGCCAAAGCCTTGTTTGCCGCGGGCGGCAAAACCATGCCTAAGAAAGATTTGGGTATGATTGCCATGACCTACGGCAACATCTATGTAGCGCAGGTAGCTATGGGTGCCAACATGAACCAAACCATCCAGGCCTTGGCGGAAGCGGATGCTTACGATGGCCCGGCTTTGGTAATTGCTTACTCCCACTGCATTGCGCACGGGATTGACATGTCCAAAGGTATGGGCGAAGCCAAACGCGCCGTACAAGCCGGCCGCTGGATACTATACCGCTTCAACCCGGAAGCCCGCTACGAAGGCAAGAACCCCTTACATGTGGACAGCCCGCTGACTGCCCCCACCTTGCCGTTGGCCGATTATATGAGCGGCGAAAACCGCTTTAAAGGCTTAATGCGCGATAACCCGGAACTGGCGCAGCAGTTAATTAAACGCGCCGAGTCCGAATACGCCTGGAGACGCGACCTGTACAAACAACTGGCCGCTATGGTTCCGGCGGAAAAGGTAGAAAAATAGTTTGAAGTAAGAGAAGTCTAAACCCCCCGGTTGGAATACCAACCGGGGGTTTTATATTAAATGGTTAAATAATATTAATTTTTAACCGGATAGTAATCATAAAAAGCAATTGTTTTTTCTGGGGCCGACAAGCCGCTAACGGCTTGGCACAACCGCACAAAACGAGCATTTGAGAGAAAGGCACAGCAATAAATAGTTTGGCTTTTATAATCCAAGCGATATTGATAGGTCTGGGCGCTGCGCGGCTCAAAAAACATTTGATATGACTGAAGCGAAACATAAGGACGATAAATTCCTTTTAACGTGGGTTCTATATCTAAATCGTCTAAATCCGTTGCATAGGAACCATTGGCCATGTAATAAAGCTGTTGGGCGTCCATAATGGCTTTCATAGAAGGGGTTAAGGAAGCCCACTCGGCCTTATCCACCGCCAGCTGATACTGCGGCACGGCAATAGCCGCCAATATACCAATAATGAGTACTACTACTAAAAGTTCTACAAGCGTAAACCCGCTTATATGGCTTGTATTCTTGTTTTTCATATTAAACCCCTTTTTTTTGACTAAATTTGATTTCTAATCAAATTTATCAAAAAAAAAAAACAAAACAAGCCCCTGTATATTATGTGCAAGCTCCACTATTATATACGCTACCGCCTCCCCCCTCTTTTTGCTAGAATAACCCCAATAGGAGGACGCATGAAAACAATTAATGTGGCTGTTATCGGTTTTGGGTTTATGGGTAAAACCCACACCTATGGATATCAAACCATCCCTTTATTTTATGAGCCTGATTTTCAGGTTCGCCTGGCTGCCGTGTGCGCCAGCCGTTACCAAAACGCCTTGGCCGCCAAAGAGCGCTACGGCTTTGCCCATGCCGCACATGATTTAGACGAAATTTTATCCCTTCCCGATATAGACGTTATAGACATCTGCACCCCCAACGCCCTGCATACGGAAGCTATTTTAAAAGCCTTAGACGCCAAAAAACATATCTATTGCGAAAAGCCCGTAGCCTGCGGCCCGCAGGAAACCGCCCGCATTTTGGCACACCCTAACTTAAACAGCGTGACCACGCAAACCGTTTTTAACAACCGTTTTACTCCAGCCGCCAAACTGGCTAAAGAATTTATGACACAAGAACGCCTGGGCCGTATTTTATCTTTCCGCGCGCATATGATTATGCCTTCCAACGTGGACGCGCAAAAACCCATGCGCTGGCGCAACAGCCGCCAAACGGCGGGCGGAGGGGTGTTGTATGATTTGGGCGCGCATGTAATGGACATGCTTACTTGGTTGGCAGGCCCCGTGGCCAGCGTTTACACCAAAAACCAAACCGCCTACGCCACCCGGCCGGACGAAACCGGAAGGCCCGTCCCCGTGGATACGGACGACGCCTCCTACTCTATCATCACTTTATCCAATGGCGCAGTGGGCACAGCCGAAGCTAACAAACTGGCTACCGGAACCAATACGGATTTATACATAGAAATTCATGGGGAAAAGGGCGCCTTAAAGCTGGATTTTATGGACCCCAACTGGCTGTACTTTTATGACGCGCAAGACCCGCACCCCGGCTACAAAAAAATAGAAACCGTACAGAAATACCCCGCCGGGACGGACTTTCCCCCCGCGCGCCACCCCATGGGCTGGATACGCGCCCATGCGGATTGTTTGTATGAATTTCTGCACGCCGTGAGCGAAAACCGCCCCGCGACCCCTTCTTTGCAAGACGGGTTATATGTGCAAAAATTGCTGGACGCTATGTACCAATCCGCCCAAGAAAATAGGGAAATTACACTATGAACAAAAAAATAACTATATGCATTATTATATTGTTGGTATGCGCCTTGGCGTGGAGTTACCGCCAACAACGCCAAGAACAACTGGCCGCCACTTTAATTGCGGACGCTTACGCCGGGGATTTAATTGCCGTTAAAAATGACTTGGAAGACGGAGCCCCCCTGGATTACACCCTGCTGTTTGAAGACGAGGAACGCCAATACGCCGGGGCGGATTTTACCGCCTTGCACGCGGCGGCTTCGGGCGGGAATGAAGATATTATCAATTTATTTTTAGACGAGGGCCTTTCCATTGACCGCCAAACCCCGCACGGCTGGACGCCCCTTTTTGTAGCCGTGCGCGACGGACGGGCCGAAGCCGCCAAACTGCTTGTTTTCCGCGGCGCCAACCCCAACATACCCACCGATACCGGCGCCACCCCGCTTATTATGGCGGTTACGCAAAAATTCCCTACCGAAAAACAACGGCTGGATTTGGTAACCTATCTGTTAAAACGCGGGGCGGACCCAAACCTCTCTACCCAAAACGGGTTGGACGCATTATTTTTTGCCGCCTCTTACCAAAAAAACCCGGAATTGGTAGCCCTATTGTTGGAATACGGGGCCGATACCCAAACCAAGAATTACAAAAAACTGCTAAAACTGCTAAAAACCCGCACGGATAAAGAGAGTAAAAAAATAGCCGCCCTGTTACAAAAAGCGGTTAAAAAATAACAACTCTCTTATGCTAATTGCCGATAAAAAACCTACCGTTTTAAGGTAGGTTTTTTATCTTCCACACAGTTATGCTCAAATCAGATTTTAAAACATTTATTTTTTGCCGGACAACCGGTCCCACAGGTTGCCGCTGGAACGGCCGGTAAACGGGTCCCGCTCGTAATCCTGCGCTGTTATACGCACGGTGGAAGCGGGCGGCACCGCCGCTTGGCGCCAAGGGTCCGGCTTTAAATCCTGGCGCATAAAGTCGTTCAAATGCTCCCAATAATACCACAGACAATAAAAGGCCAGCACCATGCACGCCGCCGCCGCAAAATAAAACAGGCTGGCAAAAAGGCTATCCCATTCCAGCAGGCCGAGGGGTTTTAACATATAATACCAATCCCCCGGCGTTCCCGGCCCGGAGGAGCTGACCATGTCGGAAGACGTCAAATGCAAGTTCATCGCGCGCGCGTCCGCGCAATAACGCGCGGTGGAATACCAACACCCCGCCCAATAATACCATACCAACACGGAAGGCCACCTCCCCCCCGGTATGCGCCAGCACAGCCACAACAACACCGCGGGCAACAGCGCTTCGGCCATAGGCCCAGCCCACAAGCTGATGGTTTGGCTGTGGGTAAGCCCCCAGGCAATACGGTGGGAAAACTCATGCACTAAATAAATGGGAAAATAAACAAAAACGTTATCAAACAAAAGGGTCAGGGGCCAAACATCACGCCACAAAAATAACAGCCAAGAAGCCAAAATAACCCCCAACAAAGATACCCAAGTCCACTTAAAAGCTAATGGGCTTTGGCGGGAAGCGTCAATAAATGAAAAAAAGTCCCGAAATAATGCTTTTATTTTTTGAAACATACATCTTCTTTCTCTTTTTTACCACGGTTTTGAGCGGCCTGCAAACTAAACCGGCAGCCACAGTATTGCTGGGAATAAAAATTCAGCTCTTTCCATACCGCGCGGCGGGCTTCCTCTAAACCGTTGCGGCGCCAGTTGGTTTCGTTATAAACCACCCCTTCCTGCGCGCAAGCCGCGCGGGCGGCCGCGTTTACCTGCTCCATATCTTTATAGCGAGATACCCCCAGTACGGAAGATATTTCCTCAAAACCATGTTCCTTGGCGTATTGCGCCGCCTTTTTAAGGCGCATAAAAAAACACACGCTGCAGCGTTTGCCGCGTTCAGGCTCGTTCTCCAACCCGGTGACCAAACGTTCCCATTCCTGGGGTTCGTAAGGCAGTTCCACAAAATGAATGCCAAAATGCGCACAGGCGCGCTTTTGCTCGTCCCGGCGTTTTTCATATTCGCTAAGCGGATAAATATTGGGATTATAAAATAAGAGGGTTACGTCCAACCCTAAGGCCGCCGCGCGGGAAAGCACCCCCCCGGAACAGGGAGCGCAGCAAGAAAGCAACAATAATTTTTTAGCGTTTGGCATATTTACAGTGTACAAAATAAAAACCCGCCGGTATTTACGCCCGGCGGGTTTAGTCAATCATATCTAACTATTCGGCGTCTTTGGTATCTTCTTCCTGCGTTTTGAAAGAATCTTGCAAGAGCTGGCCCAGCGTAGGGCGAGGAGCCTGTTTTAGATACTGGGCAACCACTTTGCGGTTTTGAACCTGGTCATATTTCTTGACGGAAAGGTTTACCGTAAAAGTTTCCGGGTTGACGCCCACTACCAAAGTAGTGATGGTATCGCCTTCTTTGGCGGTAAAATCACGCCCCATTTCAAACGGGCTGATGAAACCTTTGGTATTGTTTTTGCCGATGGTGCATTCCACCCCTTCTTCAGACACCTTGGTTACCGTGGCTTTCACAGAGCTCTTGTACGGATAGCGGCGTTTCAAAGCGTCGGCCGGGTTGAGGAATAATTGTTTCAAACCAAATTCCAATTTGGGGGTTTCTTTGTCCAAGTGGATTAATTTGGCTTTCAAGCGCTGGCCGCGGCGGAAATTGGCAATGGCGGTTTCAGCGTCTTTCCAGGCAACGTTTTCCAACGTAACAATGCCTTCAATGCCGTGGAAGCGAAGGAATAATTTATCCTTATCCACTTTAGCCACCACTACGCGCAAAACATCACCTTCTTTAATTTCGCTTAATACCTGGGTGCGGCGGACGGCTTCGTCCTCTTCCAACACTTGTTTGCGGGAAACAATCAGTTTCTGTTTTTCTTTAGAAAACTCTACAATCTGGGCTTTAATTTTAGCGCCCACGGGCAGGTAATGTTTATAGGCGGTGTGAAGCTCAGACAAAGAAAGCGGCATAAATCCGCTTACGCCAAAAACTTCCACAATGTATCCCCCTTTCACCGTTTGCAAAATAACGCCTTTTACGCGTTCTTTGGCTTCATAGGCTTTTTTGCATACATCCCAGCCTAAATATTCCAACGCTTTTTTGTGAGATAAAATAGCGGGTCTTTCATCAGAACCTTTTTTAACGAGTACTGCGGAAACCTTATCGCCGGCGGCCGGCAAAGTTTTTCCTTCAAAATCAGACACGGGGATAGCCCCTTCTTTTTTGGTTCCGGTATCCACTAAAATATTATCCTGCGTTACCTGCACAACGGTTACTTCTACAATTTCCCGTTTGTTCAGTTTCTCCGATAAAGACTCTTGCTGCGCAATTAACTGGTCCATCGTCATTTCTTGTTCGTTAATTGTTTCTTCCGTGGTTTTAATTTCTTCGTTTGTAGTCATAAGTCCTTATTTACAGTCCGTCGCATGGTGCGGACTGCGTAATCCTCCGTTAGATATTAATTGATATAATTGCGTCCATTATTTCGTTTGCAAAACGTTTGTACTGCTCTTTGGGTTCTTGGGCAGGGTCCTGCCGCAAGTGCATTACCGTGCCAAATTTCACCCGTATGCGGCGCACCCACGGCCAACCAAAAGTGCCCTCCACCTTTACAGGCAGCACCGGCGCCTGGGTATGATACACCAAGTAGCCTATGCCGCTTTTCGGTTTGCGGGGTTTGCCGTCTTTAGAGCGGGTTCCTTCCGGAAACATTACAATACTTTGCCCTTTCTCCAACGCGCGCACCACTTCTTTTAAGGCACCAAAATCGCCGATTGTGCGGGTACGGTCCACCGGGATATAGCCGCTGCGGCGGAAAAACCACCCCAGCCCCGGCACGGCAAATAACTCTTTTTTGGCAACGAAGCGGGAATCACGCACCAACCCCGCGAACGAGCCGATTGCCGGCGGATCCGCGTTGGAAAGGTGGTTGCCCGCTATAATGAGGGCCCCGGTTTTGGGGATGTTTTCCAACCCCTCTACCTTAAAGTCATAACAGGTTTTAAAAAAGATCCTTGCTAATAATTTTACCAAATTAAGAAGCATACTGGGAAATCTTCTCCGTCACAAAGTCTATCACTTGCTGCATGCTTAAGCGGGAAGTGTCCACCACCACGGCGTCTTCGGCCGGTTTCAGCGGGGCCACGGCGCGGTGGCTGTCACGCCAGTCCCGCTCTTTAATAGAAGCCAAAATGGCCTCGTATTCAGCGGGTTTGCCGGCTTCTTGCAGTTGTTTTACGCGGCGGTTGGCGCGTTCTTCGGCGGAAGCGTCTAAATAAAATTTTAACTCGGCATCCGGGAAAACCACGGTGCCAATATCGCGCCCTTCCATCACTACTCCGCCTTCCTGGCCCACTTCGCGCTGGCGCTGGGTCAGCACCGCGCGCGCCTCTTTATTGGTGGAAACTTTGCTGGCAACATTGCCCACTTCTTCTAAGTGCAATTTGGAGCCCAAAAATTCCCCGTCCACCAGCATTTTTAACGCGCTGGAAGGCTGGCGTTCAAACGTGAATTTTAAATTTTGTGCCAAAGCCAGCACCTCATCGTGGGAGGAAGGATCCACCCCTTTTTCAAACACTTTATAGGCAAGCGCACGGTACATTTCCCCCGTGCTTAAAAAACCGTATCCTAATTTAGCCGCAACGGCCAGGCCGACAGAAGATTTCCCCGTGCCGGCCGTGCCGTCTATCGCTATTAATAAACCTTTCTCGCGCATGATTAATTCTCACCCGCTACGGCTAAGCTGTCCGTTACGCCGCGGATAGCCAACATGATAGCGTCCGGAGAAGTGGCCGCGGAAGTGGCCGTTTCCATATCAATAGCCCCTTCTTGATAAAGTTTAGCCAAAGCTTGGTCAAAGGTTTGCATCCCGTAGAAAGCGCCATTTTGCATTTGTTTTTGGATGTCGCTGGGTTTATTTTCCATAATCAGCTTGCGGATTTGAGGCGTGGAAACCATAATTTCCAGCGCGGGGCGCATACCGGGTTTTATAGTAGGCAGCAAACGCTGGCAAACAATACCGCGGATTAATTCAGACAGCTGCAAACGCACTTGGGCGTGCTGTTCCACCGGGAAAGCGTCCGTTAAACGGGAAAGCGTCTGCGTAACGTTTACCGTGTGCATGGTACCCAATACCAGCTGCCCGGTTTCCGCCGCGCCGATGGCGGCTTTCATTACCTCTCCGTCGCGCAATTCACCGATTAACACGACATCCGGGTCCTGACGCATGGCCGCGCGCAAAGCGCTGGTATAAGAAGGCGTATCCACCCCCAGCTCTAACTGGCTGATGATGCAGCGGTTTTCCGTATGAATAAATTCTACGGGGTCTTCCACTGTTAAGATATGGCCGGTACGGGTTTGGTTGATATAATCCACCATGGCGGCTAAGGTGGAGGTTTTACCGGAACCGGTCATACCCGTCACCAAAATTAAACCGCGGCGGTTTTCAGCCATTTTTTTAAGTACGTCTCCCGGAAGGTGGAATTCTTCAAAGGTAGGGATTTTAAGAGGGATGTGGCGTATAGCCATACAAATTTTGCCCATTTGGCGAAACACGTTAAAACGAAAACGCCCGTAGGATTTGGCGTCTAAAGAAAAGTCTACGGAACTATACTGCTCAAAAATTTTGCGTTCGCGGTCACCCATACAGGCATAGGCCATTTTTTTGGCTTCATCGTTGGGGATAAAGCTGTCGTCAATGGGTTTAATCTGACCGTTCAAACGCACAAAAGCGTTGGAATTTCCGCGAATATGCAAACCGCTGGCGCGGTTATCCACTACCGTTCTAAGCAAACTCTGTAATCCTACTGCCATAGAATATCCCTCCGGGTTATTATTTCCGGCCCTTTTTTCTTCTTAAAAACGCCGGGATGAGCATATCGTCTTCCGGCGCGGCGGGTTTAGGCTCGTCAAACCCCGCCAAAACAGTTTCCTGCAAAGCATTGCGTTTAGCGCCTGCCGCCATGTCCGGCAATGGACGGCGGACATTATACAAATTGGCTTTTTCCGCGCTGAAACCGGTGGCAATCACCGTTACTTTAAATACGCCGTTCAGCGTGGAATCATACGAATGGCCAAACATTACGATGGAATCGTTACTGGCATACTGGCGGATTAAATTCATCACTTCCCCTTGCTCCAGCAAGGTCAAGTCCTCTTCCGCCAAAAAGTGGACAATAAAACCTTTTGCGCCGCGGATATCGGCATTTTCCAACAACGGGGAAGAAATGGCCTTTTTTACCGCCTGTAAATGGCGGCCGGGCCCGCTGGCTTCCCCTATGCCGATAAGCGATTTTTGGGAGCGGCACATCACTTTGCGTATATCGTTAAAATCTATATTTACTTCGCCCGGTTTGGTAATCACTTCCGATATTCCCTGCACCGCCTGCAAAAGCACTTCATCCACCATTTTAAACGCGTCGCGGGAAGAAGTTTCCGGGTCTATGTTGGCAAACAGTTTTTCATTAGGCACAATAATCATGGAATCCACATACTTTTGCATTTCCTTAATGCCTTCGTCAGCCTGCCTTTCACGCACGTAACCTTCAAAATTAAACGGACGGGTAACCACGCCCACTACCAATAAATCGTCGCCATATAAATCTTTGGCCAGTTTAGCCAAATACGGCGCCACGCCCGTACCCGTGCCGCCGCCCATACCGGCCGTGATAAACAGCAAATCACACTGGCCGATAATAAGTTTTAATTTTTCTTCGGATTCTTCCGCCGCCAGCTTGCCACGTTCCGGGTCTCCCCCAACGCCTAAGCCTTTGGTGATTTTTTCGCCCACTTGCACCAAATAAGGGGCCTTGTTGCGGCGCAGGTCTTGCGCGTCCGTATTAACGGCAATAAAATCCACGTCTTTTAAGCCGCTTTCCACCATGTGGTTAATTGCGTTGCCGCCGCCGCCCCCAACGCCAATTACTTTTATTTTGGCTTTTTTGGTTTCAAATAAATCGGCCGGCATAAATAAATTCTTCATAAAAGCCTCCTTCAACCGCCAAACA
Organism: Candidatus Avelusimicrobium aviculae; assembly: GCF_949292495.1. Lineage (NCBI taxonomy): Bacteria > Pseudomonadati > Elusimicrobiota > Elusimicrobia > Elusimicrobiales > Elusimicrobiaceae > Candidatus Avelusimicrobium > Candidatus Avelusimicrobium aviculae. The sequence goes on along the minus strand of NZ_CASEZB010000027.1, from coordinate 10,182 downwards.
AGTTGAAGTTTTTAAACGCTTTGCCTATTTTCCCAAAGAAAGAAGCGTCTTTATCAAAACCTTCCCGGGAATAATCTTCCACCCCGCCTCCCTGGCACGTATACAGCGCCAGCGCCATGGCAGTAGAATATTTAGGCTCAAAAAATTCTTCGTCAGAAGTTAATAAATCACGCTGCACTCCGCCCAACCGGACTTCCTTCATTCCTAAAATATTAATGCAGTGGTCCGTTACGCCGGGCAGCAAGCTGCCCCCGCCCGTCAGCACGCCCAACATAGGAAAGTCCTTATAACCGGACTGTTCCACACAGCGGCGGATGTACTCAAACAATTCTTCCGTGCGGGGCTGGATAATATCCAAAATAAAACTCTTTTTAATATTGTGTATGGTGCGCCCGTCTAAAGAAGGAACGGGGATTTCGCCGTCTTCATCCAAAGACGTGGGGAAAGAAACGCCGTATTTTTCTTTAATGTCCTGCGCGTTTTGGCGGCTGGTGCGAAGCCCGCAGGAAAGATCCCGGGTAATTAAATCACACCCGTAAGGAATATCACGGGAAAATTTTAAAATGCCGTCAATATAAATACCCACGGACATGGTTTCCCCGCCCAAATCTATCACCATGGCGCCCAGTTCCTTTTCTTCTTGGGTCAGCACGGCATCCCCCAGCGGAACCAAACCGTAAACGATATTATCTATGCGGTAACCGGGGCGCTGTATGGCTTTGGCTAAATTGTTCAAATGCGTGGAAGAACCCGTGGTAATATGCACGTCCACTTCCAATAAAGAACCTTCCATCCCTTCCGGGTTGGAAATACCTTTTTGTTTGTCTATGGCAAAACCTTGGGGGATTACGTTGATGATTTCGTTATCATTCTTAATGGGCATGGCTTTGGCGTTCTCTATGGCCAGAGCCATATCCGCCTGGGTAATTTCCTTGTCTAAGCGGGAAATATTGTACGTACCGTGGTTGGAAAAAGACTCCAAGTGAGAACCGCGCACGCCCACCACTAGGGTGGAAACATCTTGGTTCAATTCACGCTCTATACTGCCCAGCACGTGCTGCACGGCGGCGGAAGTTTCACGTATATCCAACACCACCCCCCCGCGCAAGCCCTTGCAGGGAACGCTGCGCCCCGCCAGTACCTGTAAAGTTCCGGTTTCGTAATCCTGCGCGGCGGCGATACACGTCATTTTGCCGCTGCCTATATCTAAACCTGCAATGATATTTGTTTTAGCCATAAAACAACCCCTAAATCCATTATAAAACTTATTGGTCAATCTGTGTTAAAAAAACTTGGCCGTTTTCAAAAAAACGGAAATCCATTTTTTGAGGTCCTTTCTCATTGCGGCGGCACCAATCTATAATTTGAGCCGCCCGGCGGGACTTTTCTTTCAGCTGGCGGGCCGGGCCAAATTCTATTACGGTCCCGTCAGGCATATGCATAGAAACGGCGTCTTTTGTTAAATTAAAACGCAAAAAAGCGAAAGAAAGTTCTTTTTCCAACCGCAACGTGTTTTGTACCAGTTCCACAAACTCACCGGATAATTTCTCCGGCACTTTGCCTTCCAGCTCCACAAACGGAACCGGGTTTTCCAACACGGCGGAATTATCGGCATACACGGTGCTGTCGTTATCTATGTAACGCACGGTTCCGCCCGGCAAAACAAATTTTGCCACCGGGGAACGCCTCTCAACATGTATCTTTAACGCGTCGGAAAATAAACCGCGGCTTACGTTTACCTCACGCAGCATAGGGTATTTTTTTACCAGCTGTTCCTGTAAATCCGCCGCCTGTTTAGCCGTAAAGGGTTTATTTAGTTTGCTTTTACCCAAAGACTGCAGCTCTTTATATAAAGCGCCTTCCGCCCCGCGAACCTCTACCTTTTTGGGTTGCCAGTTAGATAAATCAGACGAGGCATACGCTTTATAGCTTTTGCTTAAGCCTACGCAAACCGCCGCCAAAATAAAAAGGGAAAATAAGATAATAGAAAAACGTTTTAAGCCCTTACCGCGCCGCCGGGGAGTTCTTTTACTTACAAAAGATGACGGCCGATAATAATCATACTTTTTCATGTGCTTAAAACCAAAAAGAAAAAATGGGCGGAAAGGGAGTTGAACCCTTAAGGACTTTCGTCCACACGGTCCTGAGCCGTGCGCGTCTGCCATTCCGCCACCCGCCCATCACAAAACATATTATAGAAAATTTTTCAAATTCTTGCCACTTTATTTTATTAAGCCTAAAGCATCGCGCCAAAATACAGCCACGGGTTAGAAACGGATTTTATTTTTAAAATTTTGTTCCATTTCACGGTTTAAATCCCGCTTCTTGATGGATTCACGCTTATCAAATAAATGTTTCCCTTTAGCCAAGGCCAGTTTTACTTTGGCCCAACCGTTTTTAAAATATACTTCCAGCGGAACCAAAGCGTAACCTTTTACCTCCGCCTTGGACGCCAGTTTGCGTATTTCTTTTTTGTTTAACAACAGGCGGCGCGGGCGGGTGGGGTCAGGCTCGGTAAGCGAGTTAAATTTATACGGCTTAACGTGCATATTGTATACATACGCTTGTCCGTTTTCCACACGCACAAAAGCCCCCTCCAGGCTAAGCTCTTTCTGGCGGATAGACTTTACCTCCGCCCCTAAAAGCTCCAGCCCGGCTTCAAAAGTTTCTTCAATAAAAAACTCGTGAAACGCTTTGCGGTTGGTGCATACCACTAAAACAGATTGCTTGCTTGGCATGGTTATATCATAGCAAATTTTAAGACGGCAAAACTGCTTACGGCGCTTGAAAACGGAAACAAAAAGACCCCCGAAAACCGGGGGCCTTACGCAAAATACAACGGCTATTTATCCGTTACATAATGACAGCCGATAGACTGCGGGTTTTTTAACGCCGCGTAGGTAATTAACAAGGCCGTCTGCACGCCGTTACGCAAGTCCAGCAATTCCTGGCACAATGAATTGCCTTTATAGAAAGAGTCAATTTCATTATGCAAGTGGCGCAATATTTTTTCCGCACGGCTTAAATGGGTGCGGCTGCGCATCAACCCCACGTAATTCCACATGGTGCTTTTAAGGGTGGCCAAATCTTGCTTTACCAGGTTAATATCCGGTGTTTCCCGCGGGATGACCCATTCCTTAGGCTGGGGTAAACAGAACGTTTGAGAAGCGATGTCCTTGGCGTCTTCCTGCGCGCACAAGTAACCCATGCCCACCGCCTCCAATAAAGAGGTGCTGGCCAAACGGTTAGCGCCGTGGTAGCCCGTGCAGGCCGTTTCCCCAATGGCGTTTAAATTTAAAATATTGGTGCGGCCTTGGGGCGTAGCGTAAACCCCCCCGCAAAAATAGTGGGCGGCCGGAACCACGGGAATAGGTTCTTTAGTTAAATCCACCCCGCCTTCCAAACATTTTTTGTAAATGGCCGGGAAGCGGTTTTTGGTAAACTCCGCCGGTTCATGCGAAATATCCAAATACACACAGTCGTGCGAAGTTTTTAGCCGTTCTTCCTCTATGGCGCGGGCCACGATGTCACGCGGGGCCAAGTCTTTGAGTTCATGATAACGGGGCATGAACGCTTCCCCGTTTACGTTACGCAGAACAGCGCCCTCCCCGCGGAGCGCCTCAGAAATTAAAAAGTTTTTGCCTTTGGCAAATACCGTGGGGTGAAATTGCACAAATTCCATATTCATCACGCGCGCCCCCACACGGTACGCCATCGCCACGCCATGCCCATACGCATGGGTGGAATTGGTGGTATGGCGGTACACCTGCCCTATCCCGCCGGTGGCCAAAACGGTTTTCTTGGCCACGATGGCGTATACCTCGCCGCTTTGGTTATCCAGCACGTAAGCGCCAAACACGGTAAGCGGGTGGTAACGGTCCAAAATATTGGTGGAAGAGTGGGATAAGGTTAATAAATCAATGGCGGAAGTATATTCTTTAATGGTAATAAGCGGGTTTTGCGTTACCGCTTTTTGAATGGCCGTAAGCAAAGCGTGCCCGGTGGTGTCTTTGGAATAAATAATGCGGTTCTTGCGGTGCGCGCCCTCACGCGTAAAGCAAAGGTTGCCTTTTTCGTCCCGGTCAAAATTGGCGGGGGCTTCTTTTAAAAAAATCTCTTTAACCGCTTGGCAGCCGGCTGTGGAAAGCGTGCGGACGGCTTCATCATTACATAAATGGGCGGTAGCCATTTGTACGTCTTCCAGCAAATCCTGCATAACCAAGTTGGGTTCGTACACAATACCGCCCTGGGCCAAATCACTGTTTGCGTCAGATAAAGGACCGCAGCACAGCATAATGGTACGCAGGCCTTTTTTGGCGGCCTGGTGCGCATATACACAGCCCGCCACACCGGCGCCTATAACTAAACAATCCGTTGTTATTGTTTTCATACATATATTATATATAAATTAAAATCCCGCAACAGAAAAATGACTTGCTTTTTTATTTTTATTTTATTATTATATATACCCCCTTTTTACAAATGCATATAAAATTTGATATAATTTTTATGTAAGAAAATTCTCCTGTGCCTGAAAAGACGCAGAACGATTTTTAAAAAGGAAAAATAGGAGAAACAAGAAAATGAAAAGAATGAACAACATCTTGGAAGCTGTAGCCAAAGCGTTGGTGAAAGTGGGCGAAAACGTAAGCGGCGCCAACTACATCACCTCCCGCCACAACTAATCCAAAGAATCGTTGAAAAGTAAGCAGTTTGAAGCCGGCCAGATACCCCCGGCGGACAGGTGAGAAGATCTTTCTTCCCCTGTCTAAAACAGCCGAAAACAATTTGAAACATTACTTGAAACGCGGCCCGAAAGCCGCGTTTATTTTTGGCATAAAAAAACCGGCCCCGCAAAAGGCCGGTTGTTAAAATTAGGCAAGACTACGGCTTAGTACAAGAACTTCCGCTGCAGTTGGAATAACCGGCGCTGATGCAAAAATCCGTATTGCCGGTGCAGGAGTCTTTAAGTATGGCATTGCCTACCCCGCAGTCTATAGGAATATTAATTTGGTAACTTTCCCCGCCTATGCGTCTTACCACAATGCTAGAACCGCTGCGGGTGATATTAAAGCGGCCTTCCAAATTAACGGAATTGGTTCCCATCTGCGAACCGCTGGCGGAACTGCTGGTGTCAATATCCAGCTGCGTCCACGGCGTATCAAAGCTGCCGCAAGTACCATGCCGTTCATAATCCGCACGCGCCAAAGCTTGGGCAATTTGATGGCCCATGTTTAACCCTTCCGCAAATTTAGCTCTTTCCACCGTGCGTTTATAACCGCCCAGCCCGATAGAAGCAATAATGGCCAAAATTACCACCACTGCCATAAGTTCAGCCAATGTAAAACCTTTTTTCATAAAAACCCCTTTCCTAGAATATATAGTTAATTATACTCTTTTTTAGCCTACTTTCAAGCAATGCTTTTTGATGGCCGGGTTATTGAATATTCCCCAAAAAACCGATATACTATACAAAGATTTACAAAGGAGATTTTCTATGAGAAACCATTCAGGGTTTACTTTGATTGAGATGCTAGCCGTGGTACTGATTATCGGCATGCTGGTTTCCGTGGCGCTGCCCCAGTATAAGCGTTCTGTGGTGCGTGCGGAAGCCATGGAGGCGTTGTCCAACGTAAAAACTTTGCAGGATTCCGCCCTGCGCGCTAAAGCCGCCAGCCCAAACCGTACCGCGCCTACCACTTTAAACCAGCTGGATATAGACTTTTTTGACGCCAGTTCAAAAGATTCTTCTACTTTTTCCTTCGGCCGCTATAATTATTCTATGGGAACAGACGCAATAACCGTTCAAAAAACAGCCGGAAGCAACACCTATTCTTTCAAAGCGTATTACCCGAATTTAAACGGCATAGGCGGGCAAATTACCTGCTCCGCGGACGCAAAAACCACGTGGCTGTGTGAGTCCATGTGTTTGGAAACCGCCAGCGGCGGATGTACCATGAAAAACGGTGAATACGTTATTAATTAAATTGCTATATTACGAGAATACCCCGCTTTTAGGCGGGGTATTTTTATATATGGCTTCCCTTAAAAAAAACTAAAACCCCGGCATCTTGCCGGGGTTTTTATCTTGACACATTACTTTTTCTTTTTGCGGGCAAACAGTTTTGAAAACGCTTTTTTAACAAAACTTTTTAACCCCTTCTTGGGCTTTTCATTGCCTGTGTTCCGGGCGGCCAGTTCACGCTGTTTTTTAAGCGCGCGCTTGGAAGCCCCTACCCGCGTAACATGATGCCCGCCAAAACGGTTTTCCGTTTGGGAAGAACGCCCCGGCTGCGGCTGCTGGCGGCGCGGTTTATGCGGGGTTTTCTTTTTGGCGGAAGGAACCACCAAGGTATCCGTAGCCAAAATAACGCGCGGTTTGTAATTTTCCTGGCGGGAAGGGGCTTCGGCCCGTTCTTCCTCCCGGCGGTGCCCGCCGGATAAACGCCCGCGCGAACGCCCGCGCCCCTCCTCCTGCGCCACAAATTTGGGAGTAGGAAGCGGGTCTATGGTTTTTTCCACCAGTCTAACGGGGGTGGAAAATTGGGCCACTTCGCTGATTTCACGCCATTTGTCTTCGTCTCCGGCTATAAAAGATACGGCGCACCCGACGGACCCCGCACGGCCCGTACGGCCAATGCGGTGGATGTAGTCTTCCGGGCATTGGGGCAAATCATAATTAATTACATGTCCAATGTGGGGCACGTCAATCCCGCGGGCGGCTACGTCCGTAGCCACCAAGACGGGCAGCATGCCGTCCCGGAAAGAGTCCATTACCTGCTGGCGGCGGTTTTGGCGCAAATCCCCATGCAGGGCGTTGGCTTTAATGCCATACATTTTAAGCTGTTTAGCCAAGCGGTCCGCCCCGTGTTTGGTGCGCACAAAAACCAAAATAGATCCTTTGCGGGTTTTTAATTCGTGAATAAGCTGGGGCAGTTTTTCCCGCACGCCCAAGCAGATAATTTCCTGGCTGACCAAATCCACCGTGGACGTAACAGACCCTATCTGCACGCGCACCGGGTCCTTTAAATATTGGGCCGCCAAAGAAGTAATTTCTTTGGGCATCGTGGCGGAAAAGAGCAGGGTTTGTTTGCCGTTTTCGGGCAGGATATAGGCGATGGTTTGGATATCGTCCCGAAAGCCCATATCCAGCATGCGGTCCGTCTCGTCCAGCACAAAATAGCGCACGTCGCTTAAATCAATGGTTTTGCGTTTCATGTGGTCAATCACGCGGCCGGGCGTGGCGATAATAAAGCGCGGGCGCTTGGCCAATTTGGTTATTTGGCGGTCTATATTATCCCCGCCGATAACCAACACCGCTGTAAAGCGGGGGTCTTTTTCCACCAAATCACGCAAAGCTTCATAGGTTTGCTGGGCCAATTCCCGCGTGGGGGAAAGCACCAGCGCGCTGCCCCCCTCTTCTTTTTCCATACGGGTTAAAATAGGCAGTAAAAACGCGAAAGTTTTACCGGTACCCGTTTGGGCGGTGCCCAGCACGTCGCGCCCGTTGAGGGCGGGCTCAATGGCCTGCGCCTGTATGGGCGTAGGCGTGGTAATGCCCAAGCGGTGCAACGCTTTTTGCAAAAACTCGGGCAAGATGCGAAAGTCTTTCATTCTGTAAATATCCTTTATATATTAATCTGCGTGCAGGAGGGCTTGGCATTGTTCGTTTAAAGAAAGCCATTCCTCCTCACGTTTATTTAGTTCGTCCGTCAGCAGGGCAAGCTCTATGCTGCCGTCTGCCGAGTACTGCGCCACTAACTGTTGTTCCAGCTGGGCTTTGCGGGCGGATAATTTTTCTATCACTTTATCCAATTCCCGTATTTGTTTTTTAAGCGGGGCCGCTTCCGCGCGGCGTTTGGCCGCGTCTTTGCGCTGGCGTTCTTTGCCGGATATTTTATCACTGGCGCCATTGGCCCCTTTATTGCCGTTAAGCAGTTGGTTTTTGTAGTCTTCCAAATCACCGGTAAAGTTTTGGCAGGTGCCGCCGCGCACAATCCACAAAGTATCACACGCCAGTTCTATGACGTGCAAATCGTGCGTGATAAGCACCACGGCGCCTTCATATTCGTTCAGGGCTTCCAACAGCGCCTGGCGGGATTGTATATCCAGGTGGTTGGTGGGTTCGTCCAAAATAAGCAAGTGAGGGGCGTCTTTGGTAATAAGCGCCAAAAGCAGGCGGGATTTCTCCCCCCCGGACAGTTTGCCAATTTCCGTATCGGACTTGGCTTTATTTAACCCAAATGCCCCCAGTTGCGCGCGGATTTGCGTTTCACTGGCGCCGGGCATCACTTCGGCCAGTTGCTCAAAGGGGGTTTTGTCCACGTCCAATTCTTCCGTTTGGTGCTGGGAGAAATAGGCGATTTTCATTTTTTTTGCCGTCGTCATGCGCCCGCTCATGAGTAACAACCGGTGGGAAAGCACCTTTGCCAGAGTGGATTTACCGTTCCCGTTGGCCCCCAAAAGGGCGATGCGGTCGTCCTGCTCAATACGCAAATTTAAGTTGCTTAAAACAGGCTTCTCATCATAACCCGCTACCCCGTTTTCTATGGAAATTAAAGACTGGGTAAGCCGGGTGGGAGACGGAAACTGAAAATGAACTTCCGGGTCTTTGGGTATGGGCGGGATTTTCCCCATTTTTTCAATCATCTTAATACGGCTTTGGGCCTGCTTGGCCTTGGTGGCTTTATAGCGGAAACGATCCACAAAAGACTGCAAATGCGCCACCACGCGCTCATGCTTGGCGGCGGCTAAACGCGCGCCTTCTATGGCGGCGGCGCGGGTGCGCTCAAACTGGTCATAATTGCCGTTATAGAGCTTTAGTTTGGCGTCTTCCACGTGGATAATTTTATCACACAGCAGGTTTAAAATATGCCGGTCATGGCTGATGATGAAAATGGTTTTATCCAAACGGCTTAAATAGTTTTCCAGCCAAACGGAAGTTTCCAAATCCAGGTGGTTGGTGGGCTCGTCTAACAGCAAACAAGTGCTGGGGGCATACAAAGTGGCGGCCAAACAGGCGCGCACCTGCCACCCGCCGGAAAACTCTTTTAAAGGGCGGTTAAAATCTTCGTTCACAAACCCCAGCCCGCTTAAAATGGCGCTGGCACGCGCGGTGGCGCTGTGCGCGCCTAAATTTTCCATACGCTCAAATACTTCGGCCAGGCGTTCCCCCGTAATGGAAGGGTTTTGGGATTCTTTTTCCAGGGCGGTCAGTTCTTTATCGGCCGCCAATACAAAAGGGAGAAGTTGTTGGGAAGGGTCCGCAATGTCCTGCGCTACGGTTACTATTTGGGTGCCGCGGGTAATGTCTATCTTTCCGCCATCGGGGGAGAATGCCCCCATAATCAGCTTAAAAAGGGTACTTTTTCCGCATCCGTTTTGACCTACCAGGCCCACTTTTTGCCCGTCTTGTATCATTACGGAAGTGTCTTCAAACAAAGCGCGGACGCCGAAATGGAAGGAAAGGTTTTTTATGTCTATCATACGTAGTATATATATTTTACTAAATTATAAGGGGTGTGGGCGGCACGCCCGGCGCTATAAACGAGAACGGCCTCCCTTTTGGGGAGGCCGTTTCCTCTTTGCGTTAGCTAGAGCAAGGAGGTCTCGTGAATTTACCAACCGTTCTTAACACAGGTTGCTTTCTTCTCCTGACAAATTACTCCGTTGCTCACATACGAAATGCAAGCGCAACAAGTGCCGGAACACGAAGGGATAACTTCAGCTGGTGAAATTCCAGGAAGATGCGAAATCCAATTGCCATTTCCGCCTTGAGTGTAAGAATAAGACAAGGATTTCGGACAATATGTACCCTGATAGCCATCACAATTCGCGCCAGCTGAAGCATTTCTACAAATTTGGTTTCCAGATGAAACGCTAGACGGACAAGAAGAAAGCGTTTTGTTGCGGCAAGCTTGCGGCGAAGAGTTAGCTGAAAAATTCAAGGACGTTACACGCGTACCCCTATTAGAAGTGGAAACCCATTCAAAAGTAGGTTTACCGCAAGTCCAGCACGTGCTATCCGTACTGGGCGCTGTGGGACAACATTCCGCTTTATGGCTGGCTTTGTAGGCGGCATTGGAACAGTCCTGGGCGGAACATTCTTTATCCCAAGCTCCCCACTTGCAAGTAGCCGTATTGCAAGTCCGTCTGCGATAAGTTCCATCTGGGCATTTTTCT
>NZ_CASEZB010000026.1:0-17152 GCF_949292495.1 Candidatus Avelusimicrobium aviculae | reverse complement strand
GATACTTTGTATCCACGGTAGGGATAAACGAAGAACAAATACGAAAATATATAGATATGCAGGGAAAAGAAGATTTGGGGCGAACAATGAAATTGTTCGTATAGAAAGAAACCCCGGGCGTAAGCCCGGGGAGTTTCATACAGGCCGTTTAGAAAGAAGCCGATGTTTTTAATTGTTGTTTTAAAAATGGGATTTTTAGGGCGCCTGTTTGATTTTTAAAATTATATTTATACAATAAATACATGAAAACTTTACCTTTAGAAAAAGCGCTTACGTTTATAGAGCCCGGCCCGCTTACGTTGGTTACCACTTTTGACGGTAAAAAACCCAATGTAATGACTATTTCCTGGACGGCCGCCCTAGATTTTAACCAACATATTTTATTGGTTACCGGCCCGTGGAATTATTCTTTTGACGCTTTGCTTAAGACCAAAGAATGCGTGGTTTGCCTTCCGGGCCCGGCCCTGCTAAAAAAAGCGGTCCAAGTGGGTATGATAAGCGGGGAAACGGAAGATAAATTTAAAAAACTGCGTATAAAAACTTATCCCGCCAAAAAGGTAAAAGCCCCTCTTTTGGCCGGTTGCGTAGCCTGTTTGGAATGCCGGGTAACGGACTATATCAAACAATATGGTTTCGTTATTTTACAGGTGATGGAAGTATGGCATAATGAACGCTGCCGGGACAAACGCTTAGTCCACGCGGTGGGCGACGGCACTTTTACGGCAGACGGAGAACATTTTAATTTGCGCGCTTTAATGAAAGAAAAACTCCCTCCCGGCTTATAGAAGCCCATTTGCTCTGCTTCGCGGTGAGACAGCGCAGAATGTTTTATTTAAAAATCCCCCGGTTATTCCGGGGGATTTTCATGAAGGCAAAACGGTTTTTTCTTGGGCTGGCGGCGTATTATCCGCTGGAGTAATTTCCGCTTGGGCGGGAACAGGGGCCTGCGCAGGAGTGGAGGTTTCTGCCGGGCTGTCTGCCGCTGGTTGAACGGGGGCATCGGCCGGAGCAGCCGGCGCTTCCTTTTGTGCTGGGGCTTCTTCGTTTGCGGGCGTTTGTTTTATAGCGGGTTGTTGGGTGGAAAGGGGCTCTTCCTGCGGTTGGGCGGCGGCAGGTGTTGGCAAGGGGGTTTGTTCTTGCTCCGTTAGAGTGTTTTCTTTAGCAGAAGTTTCTTCTTGCGGCGCGGGTTCTTCGGCCGGTTCTTTGGGCGGAAATAAAATAAACGGGGGGTCTTCCGGGTCAAACACAATACCGGCGGGCGGCTGCGGTTTCTTCTCTTTAGCGGGTTTGGCGGCTGGGGCGGGTTTAGGCTTTTGTGGGGGTAAAGGCGCCGTTTGCTTCTGGGCGGAGGACGGAGAGGTGGGCTGCGGGAAGCGGCTTAATACCTGTTCGGCGGATTCTTCAAAAAAGAGCTTTCCTTCTTTCCAAGACGTATATAACGCGGCGGAAGGGGCGTCTGATAAATAAAAGTCTTTGTCTTGGGTTCGGTCCGCCAAGGCCACCGCGCGCAGGCGCACCACGCCGGCCGTGTTGCCATATCCGTCTTGGCGGGTGATGTATCCGTCCACCCGGCCCAATACTTTTACCTTATTGTTTTTGGCTATTTTAGAGGCGCGGGGTTTTTCTTTGGGAAACAATACATACAGCATTTCATAAGATAAAGAGTTTCCTTTTCCTGTAGCGTAATAGTAGAGAGGGGTGTCTATACGCAAGATGAGGCGGATGGATTTGTTGTTTTCTCTTATGCCCACTACATCTCCGTTAAAAGCCACTACGGCCCCTTTGTAGGCGGAAGGATCTTCTTGTATGCTGTAAAGATAGTCTAAATTTTGGTCTTTATAGGGTATGATGCTGCTGCAGGCGGTCAAAACGCCGGCAAGCAATAAAAAAAGCGTGTGTTTCATATACTCTATTATATAAAATAAGAAAAACGCTTTAAGGAGGGGTCATGGCGCAAATGGAGACGGCTGTTTTTGCGGGCGGATGTTTTTGGGGAGTGGAATATTTGTTTAAAGATATACCGGGCGTAAAAGAGTTGCAGGTGGGGTATACGGGCGGCAGTCTGCCTAACCCGTCCTACAAGCAGGTTTGCACGCATACTACCGGCCATGCGGAAGCTTTGCGCATTGTGTTTGACCCGGAAATCGTTTCTTTTGAAACATTAGCGAAACATTTTTTTGAAATTCATGACCCCACCCAATTAAACGGACAAGGGCCGGATATCGGCCCGCAGTACCGCTCCGCCGTGTTTTATACGACACCTTCTCAACGGGATATTGCTTTGCGTTTGATAAATATATTAAAAGAAAAAGGGTTTAAAGTGGTTACCCAGGTGCTTGCCTTGGATACTTTTTGGCCGGCGGAAGAATACCATCAGCATTATTATGTAAAAAAGGGCTCCGCGCCGTATTGCCACCGGCGGGTAAAGCGGTTTTAGGCGCCATTTGAAAGATAACAAAATAAAAACCCCCGGTTTATCCGGGGGTTTTTAACGCAGCATAAAGTAAAATGGCGCCCTCTGGGAGAATCGAACTCCCCTTTTCGGATTGAAAATCCGACGTCCTAACCGATAGACGAAGAGGGCTTAAAAGTGCGCCCGGTGAGACTTGAACTCACGGCCCCCCGCTTAAAAGGCGGATGCTCTACCACTGAGCTACGAGCGCAAAAACCGTCAAATAACTTCGGGGTTTAATCTTTCGGGTTAAACCCAACATAAATATTTTACTAAAAATTTTTATCGCGTGCAAGAAAATGTTTATTTTTCCCTGCCGCAATTTTCCTGTTAATTTATTATAGCAGTTTTGTTTTTGGCGCGCAACGCAGAAAAATTATCCTTGTTATATAAAAGCAATTTAAGGCGCGGCGAAGCGGCGTGTTTTGTTTTTTTGTTGGGTTTGACAGGCGTGTAGGGGTTTTATACCATATATTTATAACGCCTGGTATTTCCGGCGTATTTTACTTAGAGGGTTTGATTTGTATGAAAAAAGTAATTAATTCCAACAATGCACCCAAGGCTATTGGCCCTTATTCCCAAGCGATAGAAGACGGCGGTTTTGTATTTACTTCCGGCGTGTTGCCCATAGACCCCGTAACCGGTGAAATTTATAACGGTTCCGTACGTGTGCAGACGGAACTGATTTTGAAAAATTTGGAAAATATTTTAAAAGAAACGGGCTGCACGCTTAAAAATGTGGTTAAAACCACCGTTTTTTTGACGGATTTAACCCAATTTGCCGAAATGAACGAAGTGTACGCTTCTTTCTTTAAAGAAAATCCTCCCGCCCGCAGCACTATTCAGGTGGTGGCCCTTCCCAAGGGAAGCGCGGTGGAAATTGAAGCCGTGGCTAAAAAATAGCCTCTAACGCCTATGCCAACCATACAGGACGAATTGCTTGCCGGCCGCTGTAACGGGATATTGCTTCCCCTTTCTGCCATGAAGAACGACGCGGACTGGGGCGTGGGGGATTTTGGCTGTCTGGAAGAATGGGTAGGGTTTTTTGCTTCTTTGGGCGCTAAGTTCGTGCAGATTTTGCCCTTGCAGGAAACCGCTCCCAATGAAACCTGTCCTTATTCCGCCCTCAGCGCTTTCGCGGTGGACCCTGTTTACGCGTGTATCCCCCAGGTGGACGATATCGCCGCCAGCCCCGCCGCGCAGGAATATATCAAAAATATCCAGGGGGAAATTGCTGTATGGCATAATTCCCCCAAGGCATTGATACGCACTATTAAACAAGCTAAATTAAAAGCGCTTTGGTTTGGCTACCAGTATTTTTTAACGCAGGAGCAAGCCTGGGATACGCCGCGCGCCAAAGCGTTTGAAGCCTATTGCAGCGCCAACCGCCATTGGCTGCGCGGTTACAGCGTATTTCGCGCGCTGAAAGAATTTTTTAAATGGCAAAGCTGGACCCAATGGCCCGAAGATTTAAAAAACGCCCACCCGCAGGCCGTAGACGGTTTTGAGGCGCAATACCGGGAATATGTTCAATTCTTTTCTTACGTGCAATGGGTGTTGGACCGGCAGCTGCGCCGAGCTAAATCTTTTGCCTGCGCCAAAGGGGTATATTTGTTTGGGGATATCCCTTTTGGCACCAATTTAGACAGCGCTGAAGTGTGGGCGGAACGTCAAAATTACCGTATTGATTATGAAGTGGGCGCCCCGGCGGACCAGTTTTCCCAGGGGGGGCAGCGGTGGGGTCTGCCGGCTTATGACTGGCCTTACCAGCACGCGCATGGGTTGGATTTGTGGAAACGCAAAATCCGCCGCGCGACCGAACTTTACGATATTTTCCGCCTGGACCATTTGGTAGGTTTCTACCGCACTTATGTGTTTGGCCCCGGGGATGACAAAGGCGCTTTTGATATTGAGGGAGAGCAAAACCAAATAGACCGCGGGTATCATTTCTTGCGTATGGTGTTGGACGTGTGCTCCGGACGTTTACCCGTTGGGGAAGATTTAGGAGTCATCCCCAATTATGTGCGGCGCATGCTGGTGGATTTGCGTATACCGGGTTATAAAGTATTGCGCTGGGAACGGGAAGATAATGGTTACTACCGCGAACCGCGCAATTATCCCGTCGCTTCCTTGGCCACCACTTCCACCCACGATACGGAAACCGTGCGCGGCTGGTGGGAGAGTATGCCTCAGTATGAACGGGCCAATATATGGGAAATGATTTCCGCCCAAAAGACGGACGGTTACATTCCTTTTACCTTAGAAGTGCAATGCGCCATTTTAAGACGGGTGTTAACCTCCGGTTCCGCCTTAACGTTATTTTCTTGGCAGGATATCATTGGCACGCTGGACCGCGTCAACGTACCCGGCGTGGTGGACGATACGAACTGGACTTACCGAAGTGATGTAACCCCCGCCCAGGCGTGGGAACGTTACCGCCCCCAGCTGGAGGCCTACCGGGAATTGTTAAAACAAACCGGACGCAGCGCCTGCTAAAGGCATGAGAAATATTGTTTGTTTTCAGGCGCGGGGCGTGTGCCGCCTAGAGATTTTTTAAGCGGAAAAGAGAAAAGTTTAAGAAGCAAAATGTATGTTAGCAGAAACCGGAAAAAGAAAAATTCTTTTTCCGGTTTCTTTTTTTAATAAAATTTTTGCCAATCTTCTTACAGGATTTGGAAAGACGCTGTTTTAAATGATACAAGCGGTGGCTTCTTCAAACAGAGCCAATATCTTAAGATAAATATCCCCTGCGGCTAGCAGGGGATATTTATTTTTTATCAGAGGATTTTTCTTCGGCTGGTTTAGCGGATGCGTCTTTTGGTTCCGCGGGTTTTTCATCCGTTTGTTTAGATTGGGAATCTGTTTTTTTATCGGCGGCAGCGGCTGCAGACTGAGAAGAAGCGTCCGGCGTTTTCCCCTCTTCTTTTTTAGCGGAGGCTGTTCCTTCCGTTTGGGCGGAGCCATCCGCCGGTTGTTCTTCTTGCGCTTGGGTTTCTGCGGGTTGCTCTTGAGGGGTTTGCGGCTCCGGCGGATAAAGAATCAAAGCCAATGCCTGCAACTTTTCTTGCGCGGCGGCATAATCTGCGCTGGCTTGGGCAAATTGCGGCGTAACCGCCGATCCGGGGGTGTTTTTGGCTATTTCCAGCTCAAACAAAGCTTTTTTAATCTCAAATTCCTGCCGGGCAAGCAATAAATTGATTTCCGCCAGCAAATGATCTTTTTCTTCTGTTACAACCACCGGGCAGGCGTTTAGCGCCTCTCCCAATATGAACAAATTGCGGGAGGCCTTATCCAGTGATATTTCTTTTAGTTGGGGGATAGTCTGGGCCGGGTCCGGCACGGAAATAGCCGCGGCGATACTGGTGTTGCTTTCCGGCAAATAGATATTGCCTACCAGCATACCGCCCACAAAAACTAATGCTAAAGTTAAAAAATATAAAACGTAACGCATAATTTCCTGTCTATATTTTAACACAAAGTGGGGCCGGGAAAAAGCTTATTTTGCCTCTTGTTTGGGTTCCGGCTGGGCGGGGTTTTCGCAAGTAATAACTTGGGAAATTTCCTCCCCGTTTTCTCCTATGGTAATTACCGTGATGGATTTTGTTCCCGTACAGGTGATTTTCCCTTGGGGTTCAAAGCCGGAAGCGGTGCATGTTCCGTTCTGCAAGAAATCTTTTAACGGGTTTTTGGGCGCCGGTCCGGCGGAAACTTGCTGTTTGTCGGGTGATTTGGAATTATAGTAATATTGCAGGAAGTCAGCCACTTGGTTGCGTTGGGTTTCATTAAATGTACAGGTTTGCCGGATAACGTCTATTTTTTCATTTTGTTGCCCATCGGAAGAAGAACTTGGCTTTTGGGCGGCATCGGTTTTAGAGGGGGATTGCTTGGGGGCAATTGTTTCAATACAAAGGTTGTTTTCTCCCTCTGAAATCGTGCGCACAATGGTTAAGTTCCCAGGCAGGTTGGTCTGTTCCTGGCAAATAATGGGGGTGCAGTTTCTCAGGTTTTGCGCGTATTGCGCGTCACAGACGGGCAAGTCTTCTTGCGGAGTGTTTTCTTGGGAAATTTCTTCTTGCGGGTTATTGCGCTGCATGGCGATAGGCTCGTCTTTTCCGCAGGCGCAGGTTAATAACAGAATAAAAACGGGAAGGAATACTTTTTTCATATGGGTTTTTCTCCTTACTGATTACTATTATTCTAGCAAAACATGCCCGGATTGGGGAGCCGTATTTACTATAATAAAACAAATAGTTTTTATTTTTTATTACATAAGGAGCGTCTATGGCTAAAATTAAATTTGGCAAAGAAGGTCATTTGGAATTGGAAATTTCCCCTTTAACCATTTGGTCTAACCCCGGCAGCGAAGGGGAATTTATGGAATACCAAATCGGCCTGTATTGCGAGGGGGAAAGCATTTTTTCTTCTTGCGTGGCTGAAAAACTGGTGGCGGTAAAAGACGAAGAAAGCATTTATCTTTCTGATTTTATCGCCCAGGTGTTAGCCAACCGGGCGGAAGATAATTGGACCATGCTGGAACCGAAAGTGTCTTTTTATATGCGTCCGTCCCTTGCCCCGCAGGCGTGCTGCGGCGCGTATAACCGGCCGGATGATTTTTTTATGCAAATCACCCTGGAGCAAAATATTTTTGCGGGGGAAGACAAGGTATTTGGCCCTTATTCCAACACGGGTTTAAATATTAATTTTGAAGCCCCGGCTAAAGCTTGGGCCCAGTTTGCGCAGGATATACGCGCCGAAGAAGAAGATTTTGAAGAAGAGGAAGAAGAAGCCTAGCCTTTATTGCTGCAAAGGGTTTGCGCATGCCAAGAGGGGGCTTATTGTATAAACTATTCAAGTGTCTCAGCTGTCCAAGCGGAGGGGGGTTATTGTACACCCCACTCAAATATTTCAGCTGTTCAACCGGGCGGCTATAAGGGGATGGTTTCCAAGTCGTCCGGCACGTATACGGGGCCGTTAAATTCCTGTTTGGCTTCCTGCGTATAAAGTGTTTTGCGCAGCGGCAAGTTATTGTCTTGCGTGTGGTATAAAATCAGGTTTTTGGTTTGCAGCAAAGAAGCTGTGCGGGCCGCGTCTTTAGCGGTGCTGTGGTGTTTTTCGTAAGGGTTAAAAAGGTCTTTTTCCGCATGCAGACAGAAAGCTTCGCTAAGCAGCCAGTCTGCCCCTTGGGCGTATGGGCGGCAAAGCGGGTTGAACGGCTCGTCCCCTAGGCATACCAATATTTTACCATCGGGCAGTTGGGCGCGGTAACCAAACTGTTTCATTTTGTTTGAATGAATGTCAAAAGCCGTGCAGGAAAAATCCCCCGCGGTGAAAGAAGTCCCGTCTTGTACAGGTAAAAAGCGCACCGTGTCGTCCAGCGCGGCAAGCAGTTTGGGGGTAAGCGTCATGCGGCAAAAAGAACGCAGTTTTTCTTCGCATTCGTCATGGCAAAAGATAGTAAGGCCGGGGTGCTTTCCCCGCAAGGAAAGGGAGGCCGCCAAACGGATCAGCCAAATAACGCCTAATATATGGTCTGTATGCCCATGGGTAACAAACAGCCAGCGCACCTGGGGCAGGGAAATGGCGGCTTTTTCCAATTGGGCGAGTATGCCGTTTCCGCCTCCGGCGTCTGTTAAAAAGCAGCCGCTTAGGCTTTTTAAGGCAAAACACGTGTTATAGCATTTGGTAACCAAGGCGTTTCCGGTTCCAAGCAAGGTCAGTTCGGTTTGCATAAATATATTTTATAAATTTACAAAGACTGGCGCGAAAGCTTTAGTTTTTTTACAATATAGTTTTATTTTAAGAACAGGAGTTTATATGACAATAAAAGTGGGTATTGTAGGTTATGGTAATTTAGGGCGCGGGGTGGAACTGGCCCTGGCGCACAACCCGGATATGCAGCTTTGCGCTGTTTTTACCCGGCGGGATCCCAAAAGCGTTACGCTTTTAACTCCGGCGGTGCCGGTGGTTTCTTTAGATGACTCCCCGGAGTGGAAAGGCAAACTGGACGTAATGATTTTGTGCGGCGGCAGCGCTACGGATTTACCCAAACAAACCCCCATGCTGGCCCAATGGTTTAACGTGGTGGACAGTTTTGACACGCATGCCCATATTCCCGATCATTTTGCCGCGGTGGACTCCGCCTCCCGCGCCGCCCATACAACCGGCATCATTTCCGTAGGGTGGGACCCGGGCCTCTTCTCTCTTAACCGTTTATATGCCCAAGCCGTTTTGCCGCAGGGCAAACAATATACGTTTTGGGGCAAAGGAATCAGCCAAGGCCATTCAGACGCCATACGCCGTATCCCCGGCGTGCAGGACGCAAAACAATATACTATTCCGGTTCTTGCCGCTTTGGAAAGCGTGCGCCGCGGGGATAACCCCGTTTTGTCCACCCGCCAAAAACACACGCGGGAATGCTTTGTGGTGTTAAAAGAAGGGGCGGACGCGGAACAGGTGGAAGCGCAAATTAAAACCATGCCCAATTATTTTGACGAGTATGACACCACCGTGCATTTTGTTTCCCAAGAAGAATTGACGAAAAACCACTCCGGCATGCCGCACGGCGGGTTTGTGTTCGCCAGCGGAGCCACCGGCCAAAACGGGGAGCATAAACAGCTGATAGAATACAGCTTAAAGCTGGATTCCAACCCGGAGTTTACCTCCAGCGTGTTGGTGGCTTACGCGCGCGCGGCTTTTAAACTAAGCCAAGAGAAAGCCTTTGGCTGCAAAACCGTGTTTGACGTTCCTCCCGCTTATTTAAGCGCCAAAGACCCTGCCTCCCTGCGCAAAGAATTATTATAACGCCCGCATTTACGCCAAACACCCCGCTTTATAAATAAAGCGGGGTGTTTGGTTTTACTTTTGGTTTATCTATACAGCCTTAATTTTTTGCCGTAAAAGTTAAGGTTTCTCCGTCGTTAGGAATGAACAGGTTGGAAAGATTGTTTTCCTTTACCAGTTCTTTTAAATCCTGCCGGGTTACGGTAAGGTGGCTGACGGTATCCATATGGCTGGCTACAATAGCGGCGTGGGGAGCATAACGGGATGTTTGCAAAACGTTCTCTTTCCCCATAATCAAATGTTCCCCATTGGCTACCGAGGCCGCACAGGCGTTTACCACAACCACATCCGGCTGGTAAGTATCCAGCGCGTTTTGTACTTCCGGGCACCAAATGGTGTCTCCCGCTAAATAAAGGGTGGGCTCTTCTTGCGCTTTAAATACAACGCCCATAGCATCATAGGGCATACCTAATTGTTCACATACGGGTTTAACAATTTCTCTTTTCCCGTGTTGTCCCTGGGTTTTAAACAGCGTAACCTGGTGCAAGCGAGCGGGGGCTTGGGTTAGAATTTCCACATTCGTAAACCCCAGGGAAGATAAAAATTGTTTGTCTGTTTCTGACTGGGTAAATATTTTGATGTTTTTATTTAAAGCTTTGGCGGCAAAATCGTCCCAATGGTCCGGGTGAACATGGGTAAGAATAACGGCATCTACGTCTACAATTTTTTCAATAGGGTAGGGTAGCTCCACACGGGGCTGGCGTATTTCCGGGTGGACGGCGCCTTCAAAGCCGGGCATATAGTCTTTGGGGCCAAGCCAAGGGTCCACCAAAAAGCGGGTTTGGGCGTAATTGATAATTACCGTTGCATTTCTGATTTGGGTTATTTGCATAAAACCTCCTTGCTGTATATTTTTATTGTAGGTAATTGATTTATTTTTAACAAGAATATACTAATTTGTATAATATTTACTTTTTTGTATAATACTTACTATAAAGTAAGTAAAGGAAACAATATGCCTAAGAATATAAAGTCAGAATATAAATGCCCGCTGGAAGCCACGATGGATATTATTGGCGGAAAGTATAAAGGGGTAATTATTGGGCATTTAATCGGGCGTACGCTCCGATACAATGAGTTGCAAAAGTTAATTTCCCATGCCACCCCAAAAATGCTGATACAGCAGTTAAAAGAATTGGAGCGGGATGGTATTGTCTCCCGCAAGCTATACCCGGTGGTTCCGCCTAAGACGGAATATTCCCTCACCCGCCGTGGCAAAACGCTTATCCCGGCTATTATAGAGCTAAACAAATGGGGGCTATTGTATTTAAAAGAAGAAAAAATACCCTGTGCATATAAAGGGGATTTGGCAACTATTGCCAAGCAGTATCCTTCCCGGTAATGCCTAGTTTAGCACATAATAATATGGTCTTTATTTTAAGAAAACCCCGTTCTGTATTTCTCAGAACGGGGTTTTAAAAAGTAAATACAAACGGAAGGGGAGGGATTCGAACCCTCGGTGGGGGGATACCCCACATCAGTTTTCAAGACTGACGCCTTAAACCACTCGGCCACCCTTCCAATCTTCTTATATTTTAATAAATTTGGCCCCGTCTCGTGGGGGTTATTTCGCGGTGTTGAAAGATTTTACATGGCGTATTAGCTGTTGGCGCACGGACTCCTGCTTTTTACGCAGGGTGAAAGGCGTATATTTTTTTAATGGCGGCAGCGTGATTTTTTTGCCCGGGTGAGGTATAAATAGTTTGGCCGGCAGTAAATTTTCTATACCCGGCATTACCCGTTGGGCGTATAAATCCGGCACGGTCTTTGCACCGGCATACCGCACCAAAGAATAGGCAAACGCGTTGCAGTTTACGGCTTTGTCTGGCGTGCTGCGTACAGCCGGTTCAATAATGGAATATACCGTTCCGTACGGCAGCGGGTGGCGGCGGGTATATGCCATATAATACTGTGCCCGGCGCAACAGGCGCAGGGCAAAAACTTCATCTTCAAAGGGGGAATACACTTCCCCCGCGGCAAAATTCCATTTTTTAAGGTTGGTTTGGGCAAAAAAATCACGTACGGGGCGCATTTCCCGCGGGGCGTTTATATGGGCTACCAGGTATCCGTCCGCATGGCCGATGGACTGGGTGCCGTTTTCGGCATAGGCGGCTATCACAAAGCCTTTGTAGCCGTTTCCAAAATCTTTTTCCAATTCTTTAAAGTAGGCCGTTGGGTCTGCCGGGTTGTATAGTTGGGCGAAACGGGCGGGGTTTTGCGGTATGATGACCAGCAAAGAATGCCCGTAGGAGCGCACCATTCCCCAATCTTTATCCGTGTGGTAGCCAAATTGCAAGGCCATATCAATGTCGCGCCCCAGCCAATATACTTTTGCTTGGGCCCACGCCGGAAAGAAAAAAGCGGCGGCTAACAGAAACAAAGTAACAAGCTTTTTCATCTCTTTTTATTATATGTTTTGCGGTTGGCCGGCGACAGGGCCAAAAGACCTGTTTTGAGGTAGGTCTACCGGGTTGTAACCTTGTACAAAAGAACTGTTAAAAACGGGGGGCGGGGCGTTCAAACTGCTATAATGTATACAAGAGGTAGTGTATGAAAAAAGAAGAACAGCCTAAAATCGTTTATCGTTTTAAAAACGCTTTGTATATTAATTTAACCAATCGCTGTCCTAATTTGTGCGCGTTTTGCATTAAAACCAAGTGGCATATGCGCTTTAACGGGTATAATTTAAATTTAGAGGAAAAAGAACCCTCCCCCCAACAGGTATTGGACGCGCTGGAAAAAGAAATGCACCAAAATCCGGTGCAGGAAATTGTTTTTTGCGGCTATGGGGAACCCACCATGCGCTTAAACGAAATGCTGTTTATTGCCAAAACAATCAAAGGCTGGGAGGCGCAGTCCAAGTTCCCGCCGGTTAAAATCCGCCTCAACACCAACGGGCTTGGCAACATGATAAACAACCAGGATATTGTGCCTTTGTTAAAAGGGGTGATTGACGAAGTTTACGTCAGCCTCAACGCACAGGACGAGGAAACCTGGAAAAAAATCGTCCGCCCGGCCCCCGGGTATGAAGACGGGTTCAGCGCAGTGAAAGAGTTTATTTTGTTCTGCTCCCAGGCGGGGTTTCAAAAGGTGGTGGCAAGCTGTGTGGAGAAAACCGGGGCGGATACGCAAGCCGTGTGTTCTTTGGCGCAAAGTTTAGGGGCGGAGTTTTATTTAAGGAGTTTTTTGGATGAAGAAAATTAAGCTCAAAAAGCCCGGCGTATTGTTTATTGTTTTTTTAATGCTGATTTCCGTTATGCTGACTTGGTTTTTTGTAACGGCGGAAGATTATTATGATTACGCCGGAAATACCATAGAAAGCTCCGCCCGCGTGGCCCCCGTAACCAAAGAGGACGCCGCCGCCCAAACAATTCCCGTCAAGCGCGGTTTTAATACCGAGGTAAAATACCGCCGTTTTTTTATTACCGCCCCGGGAGCGGAAAAGGTGGAACTGCTGGCTGATTTTAACCGCTGGGGGGAAAACCCCATTGAGCTGAAAAAATACCGCAAAGGGTATTTTGAAACTTCCGTGGCGTTAACCGCCGGGGATTATAAATATTTGTTTTCTATTGACGGCAAAGAAACGCTGGACCCCAGCAATAAAGACCGCATCATGCTGGGAGACAGGGAAGTTTGCATAAAAACGGTGCGCTGATGAAAGAAACCTCTTTGTTTACCCATTCCCGTCAGGAGACTTTGGCTTTGGCCGGGCGCTTTGCCAAAGCGTTGCAAGGGGGGGAGATTATTTTTTTGCGCGGGCCGATAGGCGCGGGCAAAACGGTGTTTGTAAAAGGCGTTGCCGCGGCGCTGGGGCTTAAAAGCTCTCCGGTCAGCGCCAGCTTTAGTTTGATGAAGGAGTACAAAAACAAAAGCGTCAAACTGTTTCATATAGATTTGTTTCGCCTGAGTGAGGGGGAAGTGTTTAACCTGGGCTTTGAAGAAATGCTGGAGGATGAAAAATCCATTATTTTAGCCGAATGGCCGGACCCGATTGCCCATATGCTTCCCGCGGACAGGCTGGAAATGGAATTTGTCTTAAAACAAGCGGACGAACGGGAAATAAAATTAGCCGCTTTCGGGCGTGTGAGCCAAAGACTGTTGGAGGAATTATGCCGGGCGTCAAAAATGTAATAATTGGGTTGGATACCTCTTCTTCCCCCTTGCTGGCCTTGGTGGAGAAAGAAGGCAAAATTTATTCTTCCCACCGCAAAGGCATAAAGCAGGAAAAGCTTTTGTTTCCGGTGTTAAAAAAACTGTTGGATAAACAGCAGTCCTGTCTGTCCGATACCCAAAAAGTGGTTATCGTGCGCGGGCCGGGGCGTTTTACCGGTATACGCATTGCGCTTACGTTTGCCTCTATGCTTAAGTATTTAAGCGGGGCGCAGGTATATGGCGTTACCGTGTTTGAGGCGGTAAAAGAACAAGTTTTGGCTTCTAAGGCTTTTAAAAAATGGAAGGCCCAAAACCCTTCTGGCGTGCTGGCTGTGGTGCTGCATGCGTTTAGAGAGGAATATTTCCTGCAGTTTTTTACCCCGCGGCCGCAAGCGCCGCAATGGCTTTCTTGTGAGGAATTATTGGCGCGTCTGTCCGCTTGCAAAGAGTCTTTGTTTGTGGCCGGTTCAGACAAAGAGCATACCCCTCTGACGGATTTATTGCAGGGCCGCTGGCCGCTGGCGGATTTTAAGGACTGCTTAGTCCGCCCGGATACGCTGGCCGCTTTGGCCCGGCGGGAAGATTTGCGAAATGACGCCCTGGAGCCTTTGTATTTAAAACCCGCCCGTTTTGAGTTATTGGGTAAATAATATGCTTATATCCCCCGCCTGTTTAACCCAAGCAAAGCAGCTGGCTGAGGTGGAGCAAACCCAGCCGTTGGCTTCAGGCTGGGGGGAGAGCGGCTTTAAGGGAGAGCTGGGGCTGGCCTGCTCTGTTATTTTAACCGCCGTTGAGGGCGATTTTTTATCAGGTTTTATTTGCGCCCGCTATGCGGGCGACGCGGCGGAGATTGTCAATTTTGCCGTGCGTTCGTCGCATGCGCGCCGTGGAATTGGCCGAGAATTGCTTTCCGCGTTGTTGGCCCGTTTAGCGTCTTTGGGGGTGCGTGGCGTGACGCTGGAGGTGAACGAGCAGAACAGCCCAGCCATTCATCTATATACGCAAGCCGGGTTTAACGTGCTAAATAAACGTAAGGAATTTTATGGCGGGCAAGACGCTTTGTTAATGGGAAAAATTTTATGAAAAAATTTTTATGTTTTCTGTGTTTATGTTTGCCTTGCGCCGCGGGCGCGTTGGAATTAAGCGAGGCTTCCCGCCAGGAAGCCAAACTGTATACCACCTTTATTGAGGCTCTCTATGCCCAGCGGGAAGGGTCTTCCGACACCATTGATTTACTTAAGGAAGCGCTTTCCTATTCTCCTGATAACCCATATCTTAAGCGCTATATTGTAGCTACGGCTATTTTGCAGAATCAATTTAAAGAAGCGGAACCTTATGCGGATTTTATTACAGAAGAATCTGACGGGGAGGATTGGACCGTCCGCGCCGCCTATTTATTAAAAAAGAATGAAATTGCCCAAGCCGTTGAGGCCTATGAACAAGCCTTAAAACATTCTCCGGACGATACCCGCATCGCCTACCAATATATGCTTGTGTTGGCGTATGTGGGGGATACGGAGTCTTTAGAAAAAATGGAAGAACTGGCTAAACGTTTTCCGTCCATGACTTCCAGCGTGTATTTGGAAATGGGAAATATTTATTGGCGCAGCCAAAACGCGCCTGCCGCGCTTACCTATTATAATAAAGCGTGCGAGGCGGACCCCTACTCAGCGGACGCGCGTTTGGCCCGGGCTAAATTTTATGAACGGACTTCTAACTTTTTCTTAATGCTGTATGAATTTGAGCAGTTGGAAAAAATGGGTTATACCAGTGCGGATATGTTTACCCGTATGGGATCTGTATTTTTACTTTCCAAAGATACGCTTAAAGCAAAAGAATATTTTGAAAAAGCGGTTAAGCTAGACCCGGGCAACCCCAGCGCGCTGTATTTCCTGACGGTTTTGGCTGAGGAGCAGGAAGATTATGCCCAGGCTTTGAACTATTTGCAATCCGCGCGGGATTATGAAAACACTTCCGGCAAGTGGCTGCAAGCAAGCTTTTATCAGGAAAAACTGGGTGATAGAAAGGCCAGTTTGGCTACTTTAAAAGAAGCCTATAAAAAATTTGAAGGCAGTGTTGAAATAGGTTATTTTTACGCGCTTGCCTTGCAAGACGCCGGTGAAAACCGCGCCTCCGCGCGCGTGCTTAAAAAAATTGTACGCCAGCGCCCGGAATATGCTGACGCCCGCTTGGCTTACGCGTATGTATTGGACAGCTTGCAAAAATACAAACAGCTGGAAGAACAAATACAGGCTCTTTTGGCGCAGGACGAAAATATGCACGCCGCCATGAATTTATGGGCATATAGCCTGGCTGTACGCGGGGTGCGTTTGCAAGAGGCTCAAAAATACGCGGAAAAAGCCGTTTCTCTCTCTCCGCAGGACGCTTCCTATCAAGACACATTGGCTTGGGTATACTATCAGCAAGGCAAGTTGGACCGGGCCTTGGATTTATTACAAAATATAGATTACCAAGCCTTGTTGGATAATGCGGAAATCGCTTACCACTTAGCTGCCGTTTACGCCGCATTGGGGCAAAAAGATAAAGCGGTTTCATTACTTACCAAAGAAGCGGCTTCCTGGCCGCTGTCAAAAACATTATTGGAAAATATACAGTAGCGCTTTTTATTAATTGAATTTTTCCTTGGTTAGCTGAAGATTTTTTATAACAAAGCAAGGGCCGTTTTAAATAATCCTTGCTTTGGTTTTTTTTTTTTTTTGATATAAAGGATTTTAGCTAGAGCAAATGGAGGGGATTGTGTCTAAAATTAAAAAGCAAAACAGGCGTGCTTTTACGCTTACAGAGCTGCTTATCGTGGTAATTGTAATAGGTGTATTATCCGCCGTTACATTACCCAAATTCAACCGCGTGATAGAAAACCGCAAAGTGACGGAAGCGGAAGAAATGATGTCCGCGGTTCGTACGGAACAGGAAAGACGGTGTACGTTGGACCAGAACTACACGACGAACTTTTCCGCGCTGTCTGACGTCATAGCGTCTGCGAATACAAAGAACTATACATATAGTTTGCAGTCGCAGGGGATATCCGCCCGCAGCAACGGCGGGGACTATACGCTTAAGATTTTGTCCTATGAGGACGGGAGCTATTGCTGCACAGGGGATGGTTGTAAGAAGCTGAACAAGAACTATCCGGACTGTGCGACGCTGAGCTTTCCGGCTTCCAACTGTGCGGGGACGGAGGGTGGTGAACCCGGTGAACCTGAAGAACCTGTAGCCCCTGAATGCACGAACGGCCAAGTAAAAGGCAGCCAAGCGTGCAACGGTTGCGGAACGCAGACTACACAAAAATGTGTAAACGGCAAATGGACCAATGTGCTTGGTGCCTGCTCCAAAACGGCGGAAGAATGCGCCCCCGAGTGTACAGATGGCGCCGTGAGTGGAAGCCAAACCTGCAATGGCTGTGGTACACAAACTACGCAAAAATGCGTAGGCGGTAAATGGAAGGATGTTTTAGGTGAATGTTCTAAAACACAAGAAGAATGTTCTACTTGTACGGAAGGGAGCACTCGCCAATCGGAGACTTCTTGTGGTTCTGGGTGTGGGGTTGTTTTGGAAGCTTGTATTAAAGGTAAATGGCAAGGAGTAAATTGCGTTCCCAAGTCAGGAGCGGAATGTACTCCCAGTATCTCCGACCAAGAAAAATGCCCAGATGGAACTTATCGCAGACGGACTTGCAATACGGCTACT
>NZ_CASEZB010000025.1:0-9336 GCF_949292495.1 Candidatus Avelusimicrobium aviculae | reverse complement strand
TCCGGCATCTGGCGGCTTATCTTTACTAAACGAGCCGTCAACTCCCGCTCCCCGTTCATAGCTAGTAAGCCCTGGCTTACCGTCATGATCACCGCGGGACCCATTACCCCGTTATATCCATAATCTAATAAATCACCCAACGCCTCCGTGTCCGCGTTGCTCCCTTTGCTCCCGTCCGCCCCAAGTACGCTTAACGCAGCCACCTGCTCTAATACCTTTTGACACGCCGCACCCTGCTCCTTAACGTCTCCGTCATACCCAAAACGTGCCTTTACCCCGCTTATTAAACCTACCCCGCCACAACTCTTCTGACCGGATTTAATGCTCTCCCTTAAAATTTGGGAGGCTTTTTGTTTGTTATTTGGGCTTACTGCGCCTGCCGCCGCAAAAACAGGCAGAGTTTGCGCCAATAATTGGGCGCCTGCTTTTGGGTTCTTTTGGGCATAAATAACAGCGGCGGAAGACAGCAAAGATAAGTATTTTCTGCTTTCTGTTTCCGTTTCCTTTTGCCAGGTTTGATAGTCCGAAGAGTTTTTAAATGTATTCCAAGCCTCTTGTATTTTGGCTTCTTCCTGCCAGTCTTTAACGGCTTGTTGAATTTGGGCCGCTTGGGCAGGGTTTTCAAGCAAGGCTTTTTGTTTGAGGTTATTTAATATCTCTAAATAGAGCGTTTTGTAGATTTGGTATTCATCTGCGGGAGCGTCCTCAGGCGCAGAGAGCGCCTGGGCGGCTTGGCGTATTTCCCCCACCGTAACGACACGTTGTTTTTTTGCTTTTAAATCCGCCTCTTCCAAAACGCTTTTTACCCGCGCGCGCTGGGCTGCGGCATCTTGTTGGGCGTACGCCACGGAAGGAGATATAGTTCCTATAAGAAGAGATATGGTTACTAAAACGGCTATGATTTTTTGCATGGTGTTAATTTACCTTGATATTTAGAACATTAATAAAAAAACCCGCTTCCTTAGTTTCACGGAGCGGGGTTTAATAAATAAAACGATACACACTATTTTACCAAACCACCGCATTGATGCATACGCATATACATGCTAAAGTTAATTAGCATGTAAAAAGAAATACGTCTATGGGATAAGGTGGTTTGTTTCATACTTAAATAATAAAACTTATATTCTATTTCTACAAGGGACAAAAGACCCATAACCAGCATAGGCCTTTTTTATCTCTTCCTAAAAACACAACCTATAAATTATATAAATTTTATTTGAGCATGACAAAGAAAATTTTATAATTTTTTATATATCCAAAAATTAATGTAATAAAAAAGCGACTTATAGGGTTATAAAATATGGCCAATGAAAGAAACGCATTAACAGATGATGAGTTGGTGTTGGATTTTGTTCGGGGGGATGAGTTAGCCTTTGAAGAGTTGGTCCTGCGTTATAAGAACTCTTTATACCAATATATATTGGTAATGACGGGGGACGAAGGCTGCGCCGGGGACCTGTTTCAGGAAGTGTTTTTAAGCGTTTATAAAAACGTTTCAAAATACCAGGCCCAGGGAAAGTTTAAAGCATGGCTCTTCCGTTTGGCAAGAAACCGGGTGTTGAATTATTTCAGAGACCGTGACCCGCTGTTTTCTTTAGACCAGACGGACGAAGAAGGCAAAGAACCTTTGCATGAGATTCTGCCTTCCGGGGAAGAGCTTCCGCTGGAAATTTTAGAACGGGCCGAGCTGGCCCAGGAAATACGGCGCGCCTCAGAGGCGTTACCGCCCAAACAACGGGAAATTATTTACTTGCGGCAGTATATGTCTTTTAAAGAAATAGCCGAAACGTTAAATCTGCCGTTGGGGACGGTATTAGTAACCGGACACAGAGCCATAAAGAAGTTGCAGCATATTTTGCTTAAGAACAGAGAGGTTGTATATGAACCCGTGCGATAAAGTGATGTTGTATGCGTATGGAGAACTGCCCGAGCAGGAAAGAAATTCTTTCCGCCAGCATTTAGAGCAGTGTGCCCAGTGCCGCGCGGAATTAAAATTTATGCAGGCCCAGCAGGCTGCCCTACTTGCACCTGCGGCCCCGGCGAAGTTGGTGGACGCCGTATTTGCCCAAACAACCCGCCGGGCCCCGGCCTATAAATGGCTGGGTGCATTCAAACCCCTGTGGGGCGGCGTACTTACGGCCGTGCTGGCAGTTGGTTTGTTTACCGGCGGTTGGATGTTGGAACACCGCCCAGGCTATGACAGCCAAGAAGTGATCGCCTATATGGCGGCTAATTTGGATGAAGAATACCAAACTTTTGCGTCAGACTTGGCGCAACTGGAAGCAGAGTTCTAAGGAGGACTACATGAAAAAATGGATGATTATGATGCTTGCGCTTAGCTTATTTGCGCCGGCATTTGCGGGGGACAATTCTAAAGCAGAGGGCCCTGCCCCTAAACAACGCCAGGAAGTAAAAGCCGGCCCGGATAAAGCCAAACGCGAAGAAATGCGCAAAGAGCGCAAAGAACGGGATGAGCAGTTTAAAAAGACCCGTGAGCAAGTGGAGAAGCTGGTAAAAGAGTATAAAAAGGCTAAACCCGGCAGCAAAAAGGCCGAAAAAGCCAAAGCCGAATTGGCTGAGCTGGTGGGGAAAATCCGCGAAGACCAGTTAGCGTTCAAACAGAAAATGTTAAATAACTTTGAAGAACGTTTGAACAAAATGGAAAAAGAACTTTCCCAAGCGAAGAAAGACAAAGCTTCTTGGATGGAAGAAAAGACCCAAGCCGTATTGGATGGGGACGGCGATTTGAAAATCTTGTTTAAAGATAAATTGATGCCTCCTCCTCCCGCCGGCAAAAAAGGGCCGGGCAAGAAACACATTCGTAAACATCATCGCCCGGCTGGCCCGGAAGGAGAAATATTGCCTCCTCCCCCACCGCCGGAACTTGAAGATTAATTCACAAACCCCGCCGTTGGCGGGGTTTTTTATATATGCAGGTCTTATCAGCGGTTTTGTTCTCATTTTGGCCGTTTGTGTATGCCATCACTGCGGATAGTTTAACACGCAGGCCGTTTGTGGGCAAAATCTGAATTCATTTAAAATAAAAAACCCCGGCGTAATACCGGGGTATGTTTTTAAAAGAGGCTTATTAGTTAAGCACATCTTTCCAAGCTTGTTTTTCCGCTTCAATTTTAGCTTTGGTATCGTCTACTTTTTGCTGTAAGGCGGCTTTGCCTAAATCGGCCGCGGTGCTGGCGGCAGAGCTGTTGGCGGCGGATTTGGCGGCCTCGTAAGACTCTTTAGCCTGCGTTAATTTCTGGCGGGTTTCAGCCGATTTTTGCAAGGCTTCGTCCAGCGTTAACATTTGGTTGGCGGAAGATGCGGAAGAGGATGTGCCGGTGGAAGCACAGCCCGCTACGCACATAGCGGCCAAGACGCTTAAGCATAATAGTTTTTTCATGTGTTTGTCTCCTATTTATTTTTAGTTTAGTATATTCTATAAATTTTTTTTTATATGTACTATTTTTGTTGGGAAAGGAGGGGAGCCTCGTCGCTCAGCGCGCCGGAAAGACTGCGCGCGTGTTTTATTTGCATTTCTTCCAGCTTAACGGCGGATTTAATAATGCCTACATTGCCGGTAAGAGAGGTCATGGCGTCATCGTAAGATTTGCGGGTAGCCGATAGTTTGGTGTTGATGTCTTCCATACGGGCCACAAACCGGCTGACCCGCTGGTGCATTTCCGCGCCCAGGGCCAGTATTTTATCCATGTTTTTATTGGTGCGTTCCATGCGCCATAAATTTTCCACCACCTGCATAACGGCAAATAAATTGGAAGCCGTTACCACGGACACCCCTTTCTGGCGCGCGTATTCGTTTAGTTCCGGGTCCGCCTGCAAGGCCGCAAAATAAGCGTATTCTATGGGAACAAACATAAATACAAAGTCTAACCCGCGTTCTTTAAGCAGGTTTTGGTATTCTTTGGCGGCAAGTTCGTCTATATGGGCGCGCACGTCTTTTACGTGAGCTTTTAAAAAACGGTCTTTTTCGGCTTCGTCCGTGGCTACGGCCCAGTTTTTGTAATTGACTAAAGACATTTTAGAATCAATAACCACCGTTCTGCCTTGGGGAAGGCGGATTAAAAAGTCTGGGTAGTTGCGGGAGTTGTCTTCCCCCCTTAAGAAAGCCTGTTTTTCATAGTCTTTCCCTTCCGCCAACCCGGCGGAGGTAAGGACGTTTTCCAAAATCATTTCCCCCCAGTTGCCCTGCATTTTTGGGTTTTTGAGGGCTTCGGTCAAATCTTTGGCTTCTTTAGCCAGGGCGTCGTTCATTTGGCGGGTTTGTTCCAGCGCGTGTTTTAAATCCCCGTGGCGGGAGGTGCTTTCATTGCGCAAATCCCCTATTTGTTTGGTAAATTCTTCCAGCTTTTGTTTTAACGGGGCGTACAAATCCGTATTTTTATTAATGAGTTCCGTGCGTTGTTCTTTCAAGGCGTCCGCCGCCATGGTTTTAATGGCGTTTTTGGTTTCCCCTTGTATTTTTTCAAAAAATTCTTTTTGCTTGGCTATCGCGTCTTGCAACGCGTCGGCGCGGGCGTCTAAATCGGCCTTGGCCAGTTCGCTTTGGCGCAAGGCGGCGCGCTGGGAGTTTAACTCCTCTTCCAAGCGGGAAGATTTGGCTTTTTCTTCTTCGTAAAGCTGCGCTTTAACGGCGTTTTGGGCGGCTTGGGCGGAGGGTTTTGCCCCCAGTTTGTATCCGATAAAAAAGGCCAGTGCGGTAACGGCTAAAGCGGCTAAAATATAAAAGGCAATTTGCATAAGAACTCCTTGTTTATGTATCTTGTAAAGGCGGCGCGCTTGGGCCGCGCTTGCAAAACGGTTGTTCATTTATTATATCTTATTACCGGGGTTGGCTGTATTAAACCGTTTTCTTTATGGTTAAACGAACAAAATATATGTGGAAAACTTGTTTATTTTATTTAAAAGCGCTTTTTTTAGGGGGCGGCTGTCTTTTGGCGGGGGTGTGCCTGTGCGCCGCGCAGACGTACGACGCGGGGGCGGGTTCCTCCCAACATGAGCTTCGTTTGCGGCACCGCCGCTACGCGCGCGGGCAGGAGGGAGGCAACTTATGGAGCGCTTATTCTGCTTGGTTAAAAGAGGCGCAAACAAAATTTAATATACAGGCGGGGGTGGATATTTCTTATGCGTTGCAGCGGGTGTCCTCCTCCGGCAAGCAGACGGCTGTGCAGGGAATATATTACCCGTTTGTGCAGTGGAATGTTCTTTCCGGCGGGTCTTGGGGGAAAGGCGTAATTAACGCAAACTATACCTTGGTGCATTATTGGGGGACAGAAGCCTTCCAGCTGCAGCGGCGCATAGGGGCGGCGGCGGGCATAAATGACGGGTTAACCGGGTCGGAAAGCTTTTCCCAGCTTACTTATACCCATACTTTGCCCGGTAAATGGGATTGGCTGTCACTTACCGCAGGGCAGTTTTCCATAGGAAATTTTGATTCCACTTCTTATTTGGGGAATCAGCAGACCTCTCTTATGAACGCCTCGTTTGCGCAAGATTTGTCTTCCGTTTATCCGTCAAGCAGCGTGGGGGCGTACGGGCAGGCCTCTTACGGGGGATGGAGCCTGTCCGCCGGCTATCAGGACGCAAGCAATTTATCCGGCCAAGATATCCGCCTAGACCAAGCTTTCAGCGGGAAATACGCGTTTTTTACCGCCCTTAGCCTAACGGAAAAAAACGGCGGGTTTTATAATTTTTTGTACTATCACCAACCTTCCGTGCGCGGGCAGGAGGAAAGCTCCAACGGTTTTAGCCTAAGCCTCCAGCAGCCGCTGGCGGATAAATGGGTGGTATTTGCGCGGGGCAATTATTCCGGCGGGGATGTTGCCGCCGTTTCCCGTTCTTTTGCGGCGGGAGCGGGTTTAAAAGACCCGTTTGGCTTAAACGCGCAAGATATTATTTTGCTGGGCGTTGCTTTCAACCGGTTGAATCCTTCAGCGTGGGGAAATCATTTATCTCAAAAGAGGGAAAGCGTTTTTGAACTCCAATGGGTGTGGAATATTACCCCCTGGATAAGCCTCAGCCCCGATGTGCAGCTTTACCCCAAAACGGCGCAAAAAGGCCGCCGTTTTGCGGCGGCGGCCGGCTTGCGTACAACCATTATGTTGTAGGTATTAAATTTGCGGAGGATTTTTCTTGTGTTCGTATTTTTGAAACTCCTGCACAATCCCCCCCGTCAGCAAGGCCGTTAATATGGCAAAAAGTACAAGTCCCATAAAAACCGTAACGGCGGTGATGATTTTGCCGTATAGCGTAACGGGTACCAAATCCCCATAGCCCAGCGTGGTGAAAGTTTGCAAAGACCACCACATCGCGTCCACCATATTTGCAAAATGATGGGGTTGGGCAAGGTGCTCCACGCGGTAAATCATAAAGGAACTCCAAATCCACAGCATAAGCAAAAACGCGCCGCAGATAAGCAGCTCGCTCTTCTTTTTTTCCACCACGGCGTTCATCAGCTGTATGGCGTTGGTATAGCGCATCAGCATAAAAATGCGAAACACCCTCAGCATACGCACCATGCCGGTTCCCAAAATATAAAAAGGGGAAATGGCCAGCAAATCAATAATCATTAAAGGTGTAAGCATGTATTTAATGCGCCCGGCTATGGGGCGGGCGTATTGCGGGTCCTGCGTGCAGGTAATGACGCGCAGGGCGTATTCCAGCGCGAAAACAAGGCTGATAAATAAATCGGTATGATAGGTAATGCGCTTGATATAGGCGGGTACGTCTTTTACGCTTTCCAGCACGTCTATGGGCACGCTGAGCAGAATTAAAATGATGATAAACGTGTTTAGAGCCGTGGTTAATTTGCTGTTATTGTTAAATTGCAGGGTATTATAGATAAATTTTTTGGCGCGGGGAAACATAGGCCCTCCTCGTTTTGAATACTAGCAAACATTGCCGGGGGCGGGCAAGGCGTTTTTGTTATTAGTTTGCGGCGGGAAATTTTTTATACAATACTTTTATGAAAAATATAAAACAAGCGGCGGATATTATTAAAAACGCCACCGGCGCCGTGGCGTTTACGGGGGCGGGAATCAGCGTGGAAAGCGGCATCCCCCCCTTTACGGGCAAAGGCGGGCTATGGACGCAGTATGATCCTAAATTTATAGAAATTGATTTCTTTTACGCCCACCCCAAAGAGTCCTGGCAGGAAATGAAAAAAATCTTCTTTTCCAGCATGGGCCAGGCCCAGCCCAACAAAGCGCACCAAGTGTTGGCGGATTTGGAGAAAAAAGGTTTTTTAAACGGCGTGATTACGCAAAATATAGACGGTCTTCACCAAGCGGCGGGCTCTAAAAACGTACAGGAGTTTCACGGCACGATACACACGCTGTCCTGCCCGTCCTGCCTGCGCAAATACCGGCTGGAGGACGTAAATTTGGATGAAGTTCCCCCTCGTTGTTTTTGTGGGGCCGTTTTAAAGCCGGATTTTGTGTTCTACGGGGAAGGCATACCGCCCAAAGCGTATCAAAATTCCTTAGAAATGGCCCAAACCGCGGACGCTGTTATCATTGTAGGCACGGCGGGGCAGGTAATGCCGGCTTGCAGTTTGCCTTTGTACTCCAAGCAAAACGGCGCCAAAATTATAGAGGTGAACACCCTCCCCTCCAGTTTTACGGATACAATCAGCGATTTGTATTTTCCGGTAAAAGCTACGGAGTTTTTTGCCGAGTTGGAAAAAGAGTTTTAACCCGTACTTGCAAACAAAAACCCTGCCTTTTGGCAGGGTTTTTATTTGCCGTAAAGGGGCTATAATTTAGCTTCTTCTTGCTTTATTTGCTCTTCAGAGGCGCGCATGGCGCATAGGGTTTTGTCCAGCAGGGCGTCTAACTGCCAGCCCAGCATTTCGGCCCCTTGTTTAATGACATCGCGCGAGCACCCCGCCGCGAATTTTTTATCTTTAAATTTCTTTTTTAAGCTGGCCAGCTCCATATCCTGCACGCTTTTGGAAGGGCGCATGCGCGCCGCCGCGCCAATCAGGCCGGTCAGCTCGTCCGCGGCAAAAAGCACTTTTTCCATTTCGTGTTCCGGTTTTACGTCCGTTACCAGGCCGTAGCCGTGGCAGCAGACGGCGCGCACCAGTTCCGGCTCCGCCTGGATTTCAGCCAGCAGCTCAGGCGCTTTTTTGCAGTGCTCGGTGGGATATTTTTCAAAGTCCACGTCATGCAACAGCCCGCACAGCGCCCAAAAATCCGCCTCTTCGGCGTAACCCAACTCCTGCGCGTACCAGCGCATAACGGCTTCCACCGTCAGCGCGTGCTGCAGGTGGAAAGGCTCTTGATTGTATTTTTTTAGTAACTCCAGCGCTTGGGCGCGGGTGATGTGTGTTTGCATAGATTAAATCTCCATAAACAAATTAAAAAGTGTATTCGTCCGTCATAAAAATAATAACGGAAGGGTCTTTATCAAACGCTTGCTGTAAGAAAGTCTTTTTTAAGCTGGGGCGTTTGGTGGTTGAATAATAGATCGCTTTGCGAATATTGGGGAAATAGGCTTGTAAATACTTATATTTGCCAAAACTGGCGGCGACGGCTTGGGGTTGATATTCTTTTAATTGGCCGGCAAGCAGTTGGTTAAGTTGGGCGCGTTTTGCAGCGCTATGGTTGTCTTCAGCAAATCCGTCCGGTATTTGCAAAAGAATGGGAAGGCCGCACTTCTTTAATAATTTGGCGGTTTCTCCCGCGGGGGTTTCAAACATAAAATGTTCTTTGGCAAGGCCAAAGCGTTGCGCCAAGGAGCGGAAGTATTGTAAATCGGCTTGGGTAAGGGTGGTTTTTAAGTCCAGCCAATAGGTTTTGTTTTGGGGCGCTTTTAGTACGGAAAGAATCTCCGCCAGCGTAACGGCGTAAGGAATAGAGTCTTCGTCGTGCCCAACAACTAAGTTGCCTTGCGCATTGCGGATAATGTCTATCTCGTAACCGGGATATTTGTCGTCTTTTGTCTTAGCGCGGTACACAGTATTTACCGCGTGTAAAAAACGCGTGCTTGGCGGGCGGTACCCATCGGTATAGTTTCGGGTGTCTGGAGAGGCCAGCAAGTCTGTCAGCGGGGCCATTTTATGCTTTACATACAAGCGCATAAACGGGGCGTATAGCACCCCCAATAAAATAAGCAGCCCGGCTGTTAAAAATAAAATCTTCTTCTTCATATTTTTATTTTATCAAATCCCGCCGGGTATGAAACTCCCCGGGCTTACGCCCGGGGTTTCTTTCTATACGAACAATTTCATTGTTCGCCCCAAATCTTCTTTTCCCTGCATATCTATATATTTTCGTATTTGTTCTTCGTTTATCCCTACCGTGGATACAAAGTATC